>JAYTQP010000145.1:0-2339 GCA_043746675.1 Rhodospirillales bacterium
ACGGTGCGGATCTGGCTGCCTTGGTGGCGCAGGCCGGCGATGCGGGCCAGCAGTGCGCCGAGTTCGGCGCCGAACTTCCACGACCGGGTGCGCCCGGGCGCCAGCATATCGCCTTTGCGCGGTCCGAGGCCGGCAAAATCGATCCGGGTGAGGAAAGCGAGTTCGATTTGCGGATCGCGCGCCTCGGGGTCGATTTCATAGGCGCGGGCGTAGGCGACGAGCGCCTGTTTCAGCCGGCCTTGCAGTTTCAGCACATGGCCGAGCTGGAGCCAGTTGTCCCAATTGCCGGGCTGGATTTCAAGCGCCCGGCGATAGGCGGCCTCGGCCTGTTGATGGGCGTTCTGTTCTTTCAGCGCGTGGCCGTATTGCACCCAGATGGAGGCCAGGCTGGGGTCGAGTTTCAGTGCCTGGGCATAGTTTTCCTGGCAGCGTTTCCAGTCGCGCGCAGCGTTGGCGGCGTCGCCGGCGGCGAGGAAGCTGCGCAGGTCGGCGGCGACGGCGCCGGGGGGCACGTTGACAACCATAACAGGTCAGGGTTTCCCGCGGTGAATTGGTGCAGAGGGGTTAAACGCGAAGGCTGCCGAAGCATTTTATCTATCAGCCCGCGACATCCGGGTGCAAGCAGTCTGGCGGTAGTTATGCGGTTAGAGGCTTTCATCGGTGTCTCCCGATGTTGCTTCGGCCAGTTGCGGTGCGCGCGCCAGCAGTGCCGCATGCAGGGCGCCACGGCGGTCCCAGAGATCGCGGTACCAGCCGATGCGACGGCCGACCTGGTAGGCCAGCATGCGGTTGGCGGCGACCTCGGCGCGGGCGGCCTCGGCGATTTGCAGCGCCCCGGCCGGATTGGCGAGCACCCGCGCGAGACGGTAGCGCAAATCCTCCGCAGTGGCGAACAGCAGCCCGTTGCGGCCGTCTTCGATGGTGCCGGCGTAGACCACGTGGCTGGCCAGCGGAACCACGCGATGGGCGCCGGCCTCGATGAATTTCAGGTCCGACTTGCCGCGGTTGAAGGGTGTGTCGGCCAGCGGCATGAACGAGATTTCGCAGCGCCCGAGCAGGGACTGGTAGGTTTCGTAGCCGCACATCGGGGTGAAGGTTTTGTGTGGCGTATCAAGCCGATCGAAGGCTTCGCGGTCGGCGACGATATGGAAGGTCAGCCGCTCGCCGGCCAAGGCCGCGACGGCGTTGAGCGCGTCGAGGTAGGGCGGCCAGTCACCCTGGCGGTTGATGCCGGCGAACAGCAGGTTCATCCGCGCCGGATCGCCGAAATTGCACGGTTCAGGCAGTCGGGCGATGGCGTTGGGAAACACCGCGACTTCGGGATTATCCTGCCGCAGGCGTTCGGCCAGCGGCTCGGTGGAGGTTTGCACGGCGTGCACGCCGCGGAAATTCCACAACTCCGGATGCATTGTGGCGGGGATGAAGTCCGGGTTATCGTCGAATTCGCACACCACCAGATAGCCGCGCGCCAGCAGCATCCGGATCGGGGCGAGCCCGTGCGGGCCGATCAGCGCCGGGCGATGCAGAATGAAGATGCGGGGGGTATCCGGCACTTCCAGCAGTTCGATGGTGGTGGTGATTTTGGTGACGACCCCGGGTGCGCTCGCCAGCGCCGCCAGCGGTTCGACCACCCGCACGTGGCTGACGCCGCCGATCGGCGGCAGCATGGTGGAAATGATGGTGAGTTTTTCGGCAGGCGTGCGTTCGGCGCAAAACACCAGTTGCAACGCCGAGGCGCGGCGCAGGTAATCCGCCTCATCAACCCCCAGCGCCGCAAGCGTTGGCCGCATGCCGCGCACATGGGCCTGGGCGGCTGGCAGGTTGAAGATGCGCGGCGCGACTTCGCTGACCACCAGGCCAACATCGCGCAGCGCCCGCCGCATGGTTGCCTCGGTGAACCAGCGCAGATGGGTGCGGTCGAACAGGCCAGCCTCGGTGTAATCGAAGTTGCCGCGCAGCAGGCTTTCGCCAAAGCTCCAATGTTCTGCATTGGGCACGCAGATCACCACCACGCCGCCGGGCGCGAGCTGCTGCAGTTGGATTTTCAGCACCCGCCAGGGGTCGGCGAGATGTTCCAGCACATCGCCATAAACGATGCAGTCGAAGCTTTCGTCGCCGAACGGGGTCGGGTCCTGTTCAACATCGGCGATGGCGATGAGATCGATCCGGGTGGCGGCGATCTGGGCGTCCGCGGGATCGCGTTCAATCCCGAAATAGCGGCAGTTCGGGTTGCGGCGCTTATATTCGGCCCCCAGCGCGCCACGGCTGCAACCGATTTCCAGCACGCTGCGCGCTTGCAGCGGGATCCGCAGCAGCAGGTCGGGGTTGGGCATGTCGTG
>JAYTQP010000146.1:0-1759 GCA_043746675.1 Rhodospirillales bacterium
GCCCTGCTGGCGCGCGCCGGGCTGATCGTGCCGGTGCCGCTGCATCGCAGCCGGCTGCGGGCGCGGCGTTACAATCAGGCGGCGCTGCTGGCGCGGGCATTGGCACGGCATGGGCAGCGGCCGATGCTGCCGGACGCGCTGATCCGCGCCCGGCCGACGCCAGTTCTGGGCACGTTGAATGCGGCCGCGCGAGCGGCGGTGCTGGAAGGGGTTTTTGCCGTGCGGCCACAGCATCTGGCCGCCGTCGCGGGCCGGCATGTGCTGCTGGTCGATGATGTCATGACCTCCGGCGCAACCTGCCGGGCCTGCACCGAAGTGCTGCTCGATGCCGGTGCGGCCGGGGTGGATGTGCTGGTCGCCGCCCGGGTGCCCGATCCGCGCTTGCGATCCTGACCGGCTTGCGCATATTTGAAGCAATCAGGAGCAACCGCGATGCCGGAAATCGAAATCTACACCCAGGACTGGTGCGGCTTCTGCGCCCGCGCGAAGAATTTGCTGAACGCCAAGGGCGCCGCTTTCAAGGAAATCGACGCCCCGAACGGCAGCGCCGCCCGCGCGCAATCGGTCGCCCGCTCCGGCAGCAGCACGGTGCCGCAGATTTTCATCAACGGCGCCCATATCGGCGGCTGCGACGACATCATGGCGCTCGACCGCGCCGGCAAGCTGGATGCGCTGCTGGCCTGATCCCCCGCTGGCCTGACAGCTTCGCCTATGCTAGCCCACGGCGCGACAATTCCGGACCGATAGCGCCATGCCCAAAAGCGAGTTCCTGCACGAAGCCACCGCGCGCGGCTTTGTTTTCCAATGCACCGACACCGAGGCGCTCGACGACGCTCTGCGCGCCGGGCCGGTGGCCGGCTATATCGGCTTCGACGCCACCGCCAATTCGCTGCATGTCGGCTCGCTGGTGCAGATCATGCTGCTGCGGCTGTTGCAGCGCACCGGCAACAAGCCGGTCACCCTGATGGGCGGCGGCACCAGCCGGATCGGCGACCCCAGCTTTCGTGATGAAGCCCGGCAATTGCTATCGGACGCGCAGATCAACGAAAACCTCGCCGGCATCCGCCGTTGCTTCGATCCGTTCATCCGTTTCGACACCAGCCCCACCGGCGCGATCATGCCGAACAACGCGGAATGGCTGGACAGGCTCGGCTACATCGAACTGCTGCGCGAAGTCGGCGTGCATTTCTCGGTCAACCGGATGCTGTCCTACGACAGCGTGAAATCCCGGCTGGAGCGCGACCAGGGGCTGACATTTCTGGAGTTCAACTACTCCATCCTGCAAAGCTACGATTTCCGCGAACTGAACCGCCATTACGGCGTCACCCTGCAAATGGGCGGCTCGGATCAGTGGGGCAACATCGTCTCCGGCATCGACCTGACAAGGCGCACCGAGGGCAAGCGGGTGTTCGGCCTGACCACGCCGCTGATCGCCACCGCGTCCGGCGCCAAGATGGGCAAGTCCGCCCAGGGCGCGGTCTGGCTGACCGCGGACCGGCTGCCAGTGTTCGATTACTGGCAGTTCTGGCGCAACACCGAAGACGCCGATGTCGGACGTTTCCTGCGCATGTTCACCGATCTGGCGCTGGATGAGATTGCTAGGCTGGAAAAACTCGGGGGTGCGGAGATCAACGAGGCGAAGAAAATCCTCGCCACCGCGGCAACCGCGCTGGCGCATGGCGCCGCCGCCGCCGAACAGGCCGCCGAGGCGGCCCGACGCACCTTCGAGGAAGGTGGCAGTGCCGATGCGCTGCCGCTG
>JAYTQP010000147.1:0-9738 GCA_043746675.1 Rhodospirillales bacterium
GCGCACCTGCCCGACCGTGTTGCTGACCAGATTCAGTTGCGCCGTGAAACCTTGCGCCGCCGCAACCACCTGGCGTTGCTGGGACCCGCTGGACGGATCGGCCAGCAAGGATGAAAACGCGCTCTGCACCTGCCCGAGCAGGCTGCCGAGGTCGGTGTTCTGGCCCGGCGTGCCCATCACGCCGTCGATCGTGGCCAGGGCCTGTTGGCGCACCTGCAAACCGCTGACGGTGCCGCCCTGCGAAAACAAACTGGCCTGCTGCTGGGCGTCCAACACCCGCACCGCTGGCCCGGATGCCACCCCCATTCCGATCCCGTCAGCCGAAACTGCCTGCTGGGTGGTGGTCTCGGCGGCATAATCCGGCGTGCTGGCATTGGCGATGTTCTGTGAAACGACGGCCAGACCGGCGTTGACGTTCGCCAGTCCGCCGATAGCGTTCGACAGTGCCAAGTTCAATCCCATTTTGGGCCTCCGGCAATGACGGCATTGAAGGAAGTGCTTCTTTCTGGAAAAGAAGTAAATATTTTTTGTCTGTTTAGGGCTTCATGTTCAGCGTCGCTTGCAATAGTTGGTCGGCAGTCGTCACGATCTTCGCGTTGGCGGAATAAGCTTGCTGGGCAACGATCAGGTTGCTGAACTGCGTCGCGATGTCCACGTTTGAACCTTCCAACGAACCCACCACCAACTTGCCGGCGCCACTGCTGCCCGCCGGCTCGGTCAACGGATCGCCGGATGCCGTCGTGGCGGTGAACGCCGAGCCGTTTTGCCTTTGCAACGCATTAGGATCGGAGAAAATCGCGATCGGGACCTGGGCGATATTGCGCACTTGGCCGTTATCGTAATTCACCTGAATGTCGCCTGCGCCGGTAATCGAAACGCTGCTGAAGCTTCCCTGCGGCACCCCGTTTTGGGTGATGCCCTGCAACTGATATGTCGTGCCGGCATACTGCGTCACGCCGGCAGCAGCACCATAGGTGCCCATGTTCAGCGAGATGCTTTGCGGCCCGTTGCCGAAATTCGTGGTGAAGCTGAGCTGCGCCGGCGCGGTTGGCGAATATGTCCCACCTCTGACCGAGCCGGTGCCGCCGGTGATGCTGCCCACGGTGCCGTCGGGCACCGGATTTCCGCTCGTCCTCGGGCCGAAATTCACCGTCGCGGTTCCCAGCACCGGGCTGGTGATGTCGTCGGGGGAATTGACCGCCACCGTCCACACGCTGGGGGACGTCTGCGCCCAGTTCAAGGTCAGCACATGCGACGTGCCGAGCGTGTCGTAAACCGATACCTGCGAACTGATCGGGGTGCCTGCTGTGGGCGTCGCCGGCAGGTTAGCCGACAGCTTTACGGACGTCGTCGCCACCGGATTATAGACATTCTGGGTCACCTGGATCGGCGCCAGCTTGGTGCTGTCAACCACCCCGGTGGTCGAGTTGATCGGCCAGCCGTTGAGATAGCCATTGTCGCTGTTCACCAGATAGCCGCTGGAGTTCATCGAAAAATTGCCGGCCCGGCTGAAATATTGCTGCGGCGAGAAATTGGTGGTTCCCACTTGCCCGGCGGCCACCACGCTGACCGGGAAAAACCCCTGTCCGGAAATCGCCATCGCCAGCGGGTTGTTACTCTGCGCCAGCGTGCCCTGCACCGTGTTCTGATATGCCGGCCGCGCCAGAACCGCCCCCGATTGGTTTTCGGTCGCGGTGCTGCTGGTCAGCAGATCCTCGAAATTGGTGCCGATGCCCTTGAAGCCGACCGTCTGGCTATTGGCGATGTTGTCGCTGATATTACCAAACGATACGGACTGGGCTGACAGACCGCTTACCGCAGTACTCATCGCGCCAAACAGAGACATTTTCCACCTCTTGCGGTCGTTTCACGTCTCCGCCGGCACTGCACGATGCGTGCCACCGTCCCAGCGGCGGCAAACCCGGCACCGCCGCGCCCCAGCCAGCGTAACCGCCGCGCCGGGCGGCAGCTTTGGCCGGGCAGTTTCTGCCGAGCCGGCTGGCCAAACCACGACTAAACTGGGATCGCGTCGGTGGCATGGTGCTTGCAGCACATCTCGCCTGCGTGTTGTTCGATCCCGATCCCAGCAGAGGAAATCGCCCGATGCCCACCGTTGCGCTGGCGGCCGCGTTGCTTGCGACCAACGCCCCCGTCCCGCCCGCCCGGCAGCCGGCGGCGCTGCAGTTTCTCGCCGCCGTCACGCGATTGCTCCAGGCCGATGCACAAATTCCGCCGGCGGCGGACGCCGCGCCCCCCGTGGTGCTGTCGGTGGCGCTGTCCGGGGCGCCGTCGATCCAGCCCGCTAGCCCGGCGCCTGCCAAGGCGGCACCGAAAATCGAAACCGCGCCAGTCGCCCGCGCCGCACCCGAACCCGAAGTGGCGCCATCGTCCAGCCCCGCACCCGCGCCTCACGCCGAAGCCGGCGGCGTCATTCCTGAGGTGCCCGCCATCCCGGTTCAGGCACCGGCAGCCGTTATCGACAAGCCCGGCATGACAACCGAACCCGCGCCGGACATCGCTGCCAAGGCCAACGCCCCCGCAGTCCCTGCGGCGGCCGATGCGCCGGCGACCGCAAGCACCCCTAGCTCTACCGCGCCGCCACAGCGCAGCAACAAGGCCAAACCGGCCCCAACCCTTGCGCACTCGCCTACGCCGCTCGCCGACACCGGCCCGCCGCCCGCCGTCAACGATCTGCCACCGGCGCTGCCGATCGCCGCACAGATCCAGCATCCGCCCGATCCGCCCTCGCATGTCACCGATACTGCAAGTGGTGAGGTGCCGGCACCGCCGCGAATAGCGATCCCAGTCCCCCAAGCCACCCCGGCGCCGGCCACTCCGCAAACGCCAAGTATGCCGAGCATGCCGAGCATGCCGAGCAGACCGGCCACCGAAGCTGCGGCACCCGTCGCGCCGCGCGAAACCGCACTCACCGCTGGCCCGGCCAGCCCGATTGCCACCGGACTGCCACCGGGCACCGCGCTGCCCACCCCGGTGATCGCGGTGCCCCACCCAGCGCAGGCGATGTCCGCCCCCGCCCAGATCGGGCTCGCCCTGGTCGCCATCGCACGCTCACCGGACGGTCGGCAGCAGTTGAATTTGCAGTTGCAGCCACCCGATCTTGGTCGCGTGGATATTCAGATCGACCGGCCGGCCGAAGGCGCCGCCAAGGTTTCCCTGATCGTGGCGCAGCCAACCACCTTGCTGTTGCTGCTGCGCGACCAACCTGCGCTGCACAAGGCGTTGGACAATGCCGGCGTCGCCGCCGAAGGCCGCACGGTTAGTTTCCATCTGGCTCCGACCGCCGAGCCATCGCCCGGCCGCGCCACCGCGGATGCCGGCACCGATCCGTTCTCCAGCGGCCAGCCTCCGCCCGGCGGTCAATCGTTCCAGGCCAACGGCAACCACCAGGGCGGACGACAGGCGCGCGAGCAGACACAACCGCGGTCCGCCCTGCCGGACGATCTGCCGCTGCGCGCCACGCCGGTCACCGCCCCCGCCCCGGCGCGCCGCAGCGCCGTCGACATCACCGCCTAGGAGCCACACACAATGACCATCGCCACCACCGTCGCCACCTCATCAGCCGCCGCCAGCACCCCCGCTGCCAGCACCCCCGCATTAGGCGCACTGTCCGGCAATTTTCAGAATTTCCTATCCATGCTGATGACGCAGTTGAAAAACCAGGACCCGACGACGCCGCTGAATTCCAATCAATTCACCACCGAACTGGTGCAATTCTCCGGGGTCGAGCAACAGATCAACACCAACAACAGTCTCGGTCAGTTGATCCAGCTCACCCAATCCGGCCAGGTATTGCAATCGGCGGCCATCGTCGGGCACAGAGTCAATCTGACCTCGGATCATCTCTCCCTGCAGAACAGCACCGCCGGGGTGAATTTCTCCGCCGCCAGCGCCAAGCCTGTTGTCGTCAGCATCCTTAATGCGTCGGGCGGCACGGTCGCCCAAGCCCAGCTCAACGCGGTGCAGGGCAGCAACAGTTGGACCTGGAACGGCCAGAACAGCGCCGGCGCGCAAATGCCGGACGGCGCCTATAAGGTCACCGTCGAAGCGGTCTCCAACAACCAGACCGCCACAGCCATCCCGTTCTCGGTGCTCGCCACCGCCACCAGCGTCACCCAGGGCAGCACCGGCATGACACTCAATCTCGGCGCCCTGAGCGTCCCGTTCAGCGCCGTGCAGTCGGTCGCCAATTAGCGTCCGTCTGGCGGAGGCGGCTTGCCGGAGCCGGATAAACAAACTCTAACCGCCGCACCCCCGTTTTACCGAAGCGCCGAGGCCGGTTAGACTGCATGGAATGCTCCGCCGCACTCAGTCTCATTTCCCCGCCCTTCGCCGCCGCCCACGCCATCCAGGCCGGGCCGCATGACGCTGGCGTGGACGCTTTCGCTCTATATCGCCCGAGTTTTCTCCTTTTTCATGATGGCGATGCTTGGGGCCTTGAGCCTGATCTTCGCGCTGTTCGACTTTATTGATCTGCTGCGCCGCGCAGCACCACGCCCGGATGCCGGCTTCGACCTGGTAACCGAAATCGCCGCCTTGCGGCTACCCTGGGTGGCGATGCAGACGCTGCCCTTCGCGGTTCTGCTGGGCGGCATGTTCGCCTTCGAGAAACTCACCCGCTCGTCCGAACTGGTGGTAACCCGCGCCGCCGGCCTATCAGCCTGGCAGTTTCTTGCCGGCCCGGTGCTGTGCGCCATCGCGCTCGGCGGCTTCGCCACCTTGGCGGTCAGCCCGATCGCGGCGGCGATGTATGCGCGCGCCGACGGGCTCGATAATCAGTACCTGAAAACCGGCGGCGGCGCGATGGCCTTGAACGGTGGTCAGCTCTGGCTGCGTCAGGCCGATCACGCCCTTGATCCGCAGGGCAGCGCGGTTCTACATGCGTTCGGCGTTGCCGCCCGCAACGGCACGCTTTCCAGCGGCCGGATCAGCGTGATGCGGCTGGATCGCAACGACCGCCTGCTGGAGCGGGTGGAAGCCAGCAATGCCCGCCTGGAACCCGGCCTCTGGGTGCTGCACGATGCGCGCATCAGCGAGCCCGGCAAGCTACCCACCGCAACCCGCACCATCCGGCTGCCCACCGAGCTCACGGTCAACCGGGTGGCGGATAGTTTCGCCCCAGCCGATGCGCTGTCGCTATGGAGTTTGCCCGGCTTCATTCGGGAACTGGACCGGGCCGGATTTTCCTCGGTCCGCCAGCAACTGCATTTCCAGTCCTTGCTGGCGCTGCCGCTGTTGGCCGGCACGATGGCGCTGCTGGCGGCCGGTTTTTCAATGCGCCCGACCCGTCGCGGCCGGGTAGCGCAGATGATCGCCAGCGGGGTTGCCGCCGGTTTCCTGCTGTTCCTGATCGCCAAGGTCGCCGAGAAGTTCGGCCAGTCCGGCGAATTGCCGCCGATGCTGGCGGCCTGGGTGCCAGCGGCCGCCGGCCTGATGCTGTCGGTGGCGCTGCTGCTGCATTTGGAAGACGGCTGAAATGGCGTCCCGTCGCAAACGTCCGCACCCCAAACGCCGCACCCAGCCGGAACCCAAACGGCCGCCACGCCTGCTCGGCGCGGCCCTTGGCGGCTTCGCTGCTGTGCTGCTCGGCCTGACCGTGGCAGCGACCTTTCAGGTCGATATCGCCCAGGCCCAGGCCCAGGCGCAGGCTCAGGCTCAGGCTCAGGTGGAGGCCCAGGCCGCCGCCGCGCCGGCCAAGCCGGCAGCTCCGCTGCAATCCGATCAACCCGCTTTCTATCAGGCCGATCAGGGCACCTACGACCGGGAAAGCGGAATCGCCACGCTGACCGGCCATGTCGAGTTCTGGCAGAACGACCGCGTGCTGCTGGCAGACCGGGTAACCTACGACCGCAATTCCAACATCGCCGCCGCCACCGGCCATGTGGTGCTGATGGACCCCGACGGGCAGACTGTGTTTTCCGACTATGCCGAGCTGTCCGGCGGCTTGAAGGACGGCATTCTGTCCGGCATGCAGGCGCTGCTGCCGGAAGGCGGTCGCCTGGTCGCCAACGGCGCCCGCCGCACCGACGCTAGCATCAACGCGCTCTCCCGGGCGGTCTATTCCACCTGCGCGCTGTGCGCCAACGATCCCAACAAGGCGCCGCTCTGGCAGATCCGCGCCACCGAGGCGATCGAGGACCGCGACAATAAACGCATCGAATATCACAACGCGGTGATCGATTTCCTCGGCGTGCCGGTCGCCTGGTTCCCCTATCTCACCCACCCCGATCCATCCGAGCATCGCGCCAGCGGCGTCCTGGCGCCGGAAATCGGCTTTTCCAAGCATCTCGGTGCTTATTTCGGGCTGCCATATTACTGGGCAATCGATCCGCAATCCGATCTCGTGCTCACCCCACTGGTCGGCACCAGCAACGGCCCGGCGATCGATCTTGCCTATCGCCGCCGCTTCAACAACGGCCAGATCAACCTCGATACTTCAATCGCCGATGATCGTTCGACCCTTGGCGGCCATATTTTCGCCAAAGGCCTGTTTGCAATCGACGACGTCTGGCGCTGGGGTTTCGACATCAATCGGGCGAGCGCGGCGAATTATCTGCGCGATTTCAAGGTGCATAGCTGGAACGCCATCCTGGTCAGCAGCGTCTACCTCGAAGGCTTCGGCCAGGGCGCCTATACCAAGCTCGATGCCCGCGCCTATCAGGGTCTGTCGACCAGCATCACCGCCAGCAAAATCCCGGCAGTGCTGCCGCGCTACGCCTATCGCCTGACCGTCCCGGTGGCGCAGCTCGGCGGCCGCCTCGGCATCGATTTCGACGCCTTCAACGTGCTGCGCACCCTTGGCACCAACACCCAGCGCGCCCGCCTCAGCGCCAACTGGGACCGGCCGTTCTTTGGCCGACTCGGCGATGTCTGGAAAACCACGTTCCATCTGGACAGCGCGATTTACCAGGCCACGCAGTTCGACGAGCAACCGAATTATGGCCAGCGGTCCGCCGCCTCGGCGGCCCAGGCGATGCCGAGTGTGGCGCTCGAACTGCACTGGCCGCTAACCCGCAGCGTTGGCACCGGGTACCAGATTCTGGAACCGATTGCCCAGGTGATCGTCGCCCCGCGCGGCAACAGCTACGTGCCCGGCATCACCATCATTCCGAATGAGGACAGTCTCGATCGCGAATTCACCGACGCCAGTTTGTTCGCGCTCAACCGCTATCCCGGCGTGGACCGGCTGGAAGGCGGCGTGCGGGCGAATCTGGCGCTGCATGCGGCCTGGCATTTCGGCTCCGGCGCGCTGGTCGATGCCCAGATCGGTCAGGCCTATCGCACCACGGCCGACCCCGGCTTCGGGCCGGGCTCGGGGCTGAGCGGCACCGCGTCCGACATCGTCGGTCATCTCAGCTTAATCCCGAACCAGTATTTCGACCTGACTACGCGGGAGCGGATCGACCATCGCAGCGGCCAGGTGCGCTTTGTCGATGCAACCGCCAGCGCTGGCGCCGACCTGTTGCGGGTCACCGCCGGCTATATCTACAGCTTCAACAACCCGTATCTGATCTATGACACCGCCCCGCCGGCACCGTTGACCTCGCCGCGCAACGAGGTGTCGCTCGGCGTCAGCACCCGCCAGGGGCAGTGGCGCTACAATGCCACCGCCCGGCAGGATGTGCGCACGCGCCAGTTGGTGGCGGTCGGGCTCGGGGCGGCCTATGAGGACGAATGCTTCATCTTCGACGCCAGCGCGTTCCGCCGCTATACCTCCATCAATGGTGACCATGGGGCCACCACAATCCTGTTCCAGATTACGCTCAAGACCGTCGGGGAGTTCGGCTTCAATGCCCACTGATCGCCTGCGCCACCGCGCCCGCCACGCCAACCGGCTGACGTTCCTGGCGGCGTCATTGTTGATGCTGGCCTGCCCAGCCTTGGCGCAGGTCCCCACGCCGGCGGCGCGGATCCCGTCGCCCGCCGAGGCCAGCCGGATCGCTGCCGTGGTCAACGGCGACATCGTCAGCTACGGCGACATCGATGCCCGCAGCCGGCTGTTCGCGGTCTCGGTCGGCCTGCCCATCACGCCGGATGTGCTGGCCCGGCTTACCCCGCAGGTCACCCGCGCGCTGATCGACGAACGCCTGCGCCTGCAGGAAATGCAGCGCCGCAAGGTGGTGGTGCAGGACCTCGAAATTGCCCAGGCGATCAGCGGCATCGAGCGTCGCAACGGCATGCCGCCGGGCGCCCTGCAGCGGCAGCTTGCCTCGGTCGGGCTGAACATGCGTAGCATGATCGACCAGTACCGGGTGCAACTGGGTTGGACCCGGGTGTTGCGCGAGGCGCTCGGCCCAACCGCCAACCCGTCGCTGGCCGACATCGAAGAACGCGAGGCACGGCTGAAAAGCCTGACCGGGCAGACCGAATACGAGGTCGGCGAGATTTTCATCCCGGTCACCGACCCGACCCAGGCGGCCGATTCGCAGCGTTTTGCCGATCTGGTGATCCAGCAACTGCGCAACGGTGCCCCGTTTCCGGTGGTGGCCGCCGAGTTCAGCCAGAATCAAACCGCCTTGCAGGGCGGCGATCTCGGCTGGGTGCCGGCAACCCAGTTGGATGACGAAGTGCTGCGCGTCGCCAATGAAATGCCGCCCGGCGCGATCAGCAACCCGATCAAGGTGCCGGGTGGCATTTCCATCATTACCCTGCGCGGGCGCCGCGAAATCGGCAAGGAAATGGCGCTGGTGGCCAGCGTGCGGCAGATTTTCGCTGCCTTCGCCACCCCGCTGGTGCCAGCCACGCCAACCCCGGAACAACGCAAGCTGGTGGACGCGATGCGTAGCTTGGCCAACAGCGTGCGTGGCTGCGACGCGATGGAAGCGGCCAGCAAGACCGTCGCAGGCGCCAAATTCACCGATTCGCCGAATATCCGCGTCGACGGCATCAGCAACCCCGCCTTGCGCCAGTTGACTGCCAGCCTGCCGCTCGATCGGGCCAGCGAACCGCTGATCGCCCAGGACGGCGTGGCGACGATGATGGTATGCGCCCGCGATACCAAGAATGTCGGCCTTCCGAGCCGCAAGGAGCTGGAAAACCAACTGTTCCTGGAACGGATGGAATTGCTGTCGCGCCAGTTGATCCGCAGCTTGCAACGCCGGGCAGTGATCGACCTGCGGGCGTGACATCACCCGCCGGCCTGCCGGCATGACAATACCCGCCGGCCTGCCGGCATGATAGCGTTCGAACGCCTCCCGGCATGATAGCTTTCGAACGCCTCCCGGCGTTACGCGATGTCATCGCGCAGCACGGGCTGGCGGCCAAACGCAGCCTTGGCCAGCATTTTCTGCTCGATGCCAACCTGCTTGACCGTATCGTGCGCGCTGCCGGCGATCTGGCCGGCCGCAACGTGGTGGAGGTCGGGCCGGGACCGGGCGGGCTGACCCGGGCGCTGCTGGCGAGTGCGGCCAAAACCGTGCTGGCGGTTGAACTCGACGACCGCGCGATCGCCGCCTTGCAGGATCTGGTCGCCGCCGCGGCAGGCCGCTTCACTCTGGTCACCGGCAACGCGCTCGGCCGCGATCTGGCCGCCTTGGTGCCCGCCCCGCGCCAGGTGATCGCCAATCTGCCGTACAATATCGGCGCCCCCTTGCTGGTCGGCTGGCTGCGTCAGGCGGCCGTCTGGGAACGGCTCACTTTGATGTTCCAGCTTGAGGTCGCCGAGCGCATCTGCGCCGCCCCGGCAACCCAAGCCTATGGCCGGCTGTCGGTGCTGGCGCA
>JAYTQP010000148.1:0-6721 GCA_043746675.1 Rhodospirillales bacterium
CCCGGCGGCTTGGTGATGGCGGTGAACACTGTCGCCGACATGCCGGTGGCGCCGAGATAAAACAAAGTTGCCAGGATGAGCAGCAGGAAGGCGAGCCCAATGCCGGTCGCCAGCAGGCACAGCGCCTTGATAATGGCGTTCTGCCGTTGCCGCCGCCGCGACAGACGGTTGGCCATCGCAGGATCGCGGGCCGGGCGGGCGGGCAGCGGGCCGGATCGAGCCAGGGTCGCGCTCATGCCTTGGCCCCGGTGCGCAGCAACATGCGCGAAATCGCCAGCACGATGAAGGAAATCACGAACAGAATGAAACCGAGCGCCAGCAGCGAGGATAGTTTCAGGCTCCCCGCCGGGCTTTCCGGAAACTCCAGCGCCAGCAGGGATGCAATGGTGTTGCCGGCACCGAACAGGCTGGTGGAAATATTATTGGTATTGCCGATCACGAAGGTCACCGCCATCGTCTCACCGAGCGCCCGACCAAGGCCCAGCATGATGCCGCCGACCACCGAGGCCCGCGTATACGGGATAACGATAGAGCGCATCACTTCCCAGGTGGTGCAGCCGATGCCGTAGGCACTTTCTTTGTAGACCGCCGGCACGGTCTGAAACACGTCGCGCATCGTCGCGGCGATGAAGGGGATCACCATCACCGCAAGGATCAGGGCGGCGGTGAAAATCCCGGTGCCGAACGGCGGGCCTTGAAACAGCACGCCGATCACGGGAATGCCGCCGAATGCATCGATCAGCGGCGGCATGACATAGCTGCCCATGAACGGCACGATCAGAAAGAAGCCCCACATGCCATAGATGATCGAGGGTACCGCGGCCAACAGTTCAACGGCGGTGCCAACCGGGCGGCGCAGCCAGGGTGGCGCCAGTTCGGTCAGCCAGAAAGCAATGCCGAACGCGATCGGCACCGCCATCAGCAAGGCGAGCACCGAAGTGACCAAAGTGCCGTAGATCGGCACAGCGGCGCCGAATATTTGTTTGACCGGGTCCCAGTCTGGATTGATCAGGAAGTTCGCCCCGAAAGCGCGAAACGCCGGCAGGCCGCCGATGAACAGCGAAACGATTATACCGCCTAGCAGAACCAGCACGAGCACGCCGGCACCATGCGCCAGGGCGGCAAACAGCCGATCCCCCAGAGTGCCATATTTGGTGGCGGCCGAACGGGGGTGCGACAAAATCATCATTCCTGCCAGATTGCCATATCAGGCAGAGCAAGGGCGCCCGACCCAGGCGCCCCGCTCCACTATCATGCTCTAGCCCAGCAAATCAGCCTTTGAAAGCGGCTTTCCAGGCAGCGCGAACGGCATCCTGCACGCTGGTCGGCAAGGTCACATAAAGCAAGTCGTTGGCGATCTTGCCGCCATTGGCGAAGCTCCAGTCGAAGAACTTGCGCACCGTCGCGCTGCGGCCGGCATCCTTCGGGTCGGTCGGCAGCAGGACGAAGGTCGCTGATTCGATCGGCCAGCTCTTCGCGCCCGGCTGGTCGTTCAGATTGATCGCGAAGTTCTGCACGCGGCTCCAGTCGGCATTCGAGGCCGCTGCGGCGAAGCTTGCCATATCGGCCTTCACGAAGCTGCCGGCCTTGTTCTTCAGCAGAGTCGTGGTCAACTTATTCTGGATCGCGAACGCGCTTTCCACGTAGCCGATCGCGCCCTTGACCTGCTTGACGGTGGCCGACACGCCTTCATTGCCCTTGCCGCCCGCGCCGCCCGGCCACTTCACCGAGGTGGACGAGCCAACATTGGCCTTCCATTCCGCGCTCTGCATGCCGAGGTAATCGGTGAACACGAACGTCGTGCCCGATCCGTCGGCGCGATGCACGGTGGCGATGGCGAGCGCCGGCAGTTTCAGCCCCGGGTTCAGCGCCGCGATTTTCGCGTCATTCCATTTCGAGATCTTGCCGAGATAGATGTCGGCCAGCACCGCACCATCGAGCTTCAACTGGTCGGTCGTGATCCCCGGCAGGTTGACCACCATCACCACGCCGCCGATCACGGTGGGGAACTGCATCAGCTTGTGGGTTGCGAGGTCGGCAGCCGCCACTGGCATGTCCGAGGCGCCGAAATCGACGGTGCGATTGTTGATCTGGTTGATCCCCGCGCCCGAGCCGATCGACTGGTAGTTGAGCGTGATCTTCGCCGCCTTGGCGGTCGCTTCGCCCCATTTGCCGTAGATCGGCGCCCCGAAGCTGGAGCCGGCGCCGGTAATTTCCTGCGCCATGGCGGGCAGGGCGATCGCGCTGGCAAAAGCGGCGACGAGCATAGATTTACACAGATAAGACGGGGACAGGCGCATGCAGACCTCCAGGACGGACTCCGGCAACCCGATGGCTGCCTTCGGCGTGCATCTAGTCCTGGGCGGCTTCATACATATGACAGATCGGTGACAAATTGATGACACCGCACGCCGACGCTGCCCGGCGCCAGATCACTTCACCGCCGCGACGAGCCGCCCATAGAACATCACCGGCCCGGTCGGCAGCCCGGTCGGAGAGCCGCCTTCAGGTTCCTGGCTGATCATAATGACCATATCTGGCACTGCCTGCGTCTGCGCGGCCGACACCCGGAAACTGCCGGCATTCGGCGGCAGTACGCCCAGGCTACGCGGGGTTTTGGTGCCCGGCGGCAGGCCCCAGAGCTGAAGCGAGCGCCCCGCTGCAGCGGTCGGGCGAATACCCCCAGCTGAGGTCGCGGCGGCCAGTTGCAATCCGCCGCGCACGTCGATCTGTGCCAAAAACGCCGGCTGGCTTGCGTCGGTCACCAGCACGGCGACCAGATTATGGGACGGCACGGATGGTGGTCGCACCAGCATTACCGCCAGCACTATTGCCGCCACGGTGGCGCCGAGCGCCCAGCCTCGCAATAGCCAGGCCCACCAAGTCAGACCCCGGCGCATCGCTTTCGGCACGGCGTGCGGCCAGATCGCCGCTTCCACTTGCGTCCATAGACGCGGCGGCGGCGCTTCCGGTGGGGCCACGTCGATCAATGCGGCGAAATGGGATTCCCAGGCATCGACCGACGCCAACCAAGCCGGATCGCGCGCCATCGCGGCTTCGACCTGCTCGGACGTGCCCTGATCCAGCGTGCCGAGCACATACTCGCCCGCCAGCAGATCGCGTTCCTCACCGCTCAGGGCCCGAACGTCGGTCATGCCATGCAGGTCCGCAGCATCAGCAGCCCCCGGCGGATCCAGGATTTCACCGTGCCGAGCGGTTCGCCCAGCCGTTCGGCGATTTGCGGATGCGACAGGCCGTGCACGAAGGCCAACAAAATGCCTTCCCGGTTCCGCCCGTCCAGCCGTTGCAGGCAGTCATGCAGCCGGGCTTTCGCTTCCGACGCTTCCAGCCTGGCGAGCGCGTCCGGTGCGACCTCGGCATCGCCGAGATTGGGATCGTCACTGGGGATTTCGCGGCCGCGCCGGCGCACCGCATCCAGCGCGGCATGGCGCACGATGGCGCCGAGCCAGGCGCTCGCATCGCCGCGGTTCGGGTCGAACTGGCCGGCGCGCTGCCAGATGCGCACGAAACTGGATTGCAGCGCATCCGCCGCGGCGCTGCGGTCGCGCAGGATAATCATGGCGACGCCGAACAGACGGGTTGACTGGCGCAGATAGAGCGCCCGCAACGCATCACGGTCGCCACCGGCGACACGGTTAAGCAAGCCATCCAGCGCGGGATCGACAGGCATTCTGTTCGTATGTCAGTGGCGAATGGCGGGTGCATCATCGCTGCCACCGGACGGGCGCAGCACGCCGCCGGCGTCGCCCGCAGCCGGGCGAACCGCCGCACCACCCGAGCTGGCGGCACTACGGATCCCGCTATCCGGCGTCGGCTGGGTGGCAAGCTGGCTCGGTGCCACCCCTGGCGCGACCGGAACTTCCGGGGCGACCGCCACCGCGCTGGGTGTAGGGGTCAGCGGTGTAACAGCGGGAACTGGCAACTTTGCTTCCATCACCGTCGGATGGGTGGCCTGCAAGGCAGCAATCCCGGCAAAGGTGGCCGCCGCCAGCGAGGCGCCTATCGCCCAGGCGCGCCAGAGCTTGGGCGAAGCAAACCAGGCCTGCTTGGCCGGCAGCGCAACCGACGCGCCACCGGGCAGGCCAGCTTCAATCCGGTCCCACAAGCCAGCGGGCGCGGCCTCCGGCAATGCCAAACGCGACAGCGGCGCCAGCCTGGCTTCCCAGGCAGTAACCGAGCGCCGCAGACCATCATCACTGCGCAGCGCGGCGGCAACATCGCGCGCCATCCGCGCATCGAGCGTGCCGAGAACATATTCGCCGGCCAGCGCCTCGCGCTCAAGCCGATCGGTGGGGATATGCGCGGTCATTGTTCCATGCACTCCCGCAACTGGATCAGCCCGCGGCGGATCCAGGATTTGACCGTTCCCAGCGGCAGATCCAGCTTGACCGCGATTTCCGGGTGGGACAGGCCGTTGACGAAGCCGAGCACGATCGCGTCGCGGTTTTTCGGCTCCAGCCCTTGCAGGCAGCGATGCAGCTTGGCGTTGTCTTCCTCGGTTTCCAGCGCGTCCAGCACATCCATTTCCACCGGCCGATCGCCCAGCGTGGGGTCGTCGGTGGGGATTTCGCGGCCACGTGTCCGCGCCACGTCCAGCGCGGCGTAACGCACCACCGCATCCAGCCAATACTGGCCGTTGCGGGTCGGATCGAACTGGCCAGCCCGTTCCCACACCCGCAGGAAAGCATCCTGCAAGACGTCGGCGGCGGCGTTACGATCGCGGAGAATGGCCATTGCTATTCCGAACAGGCGCGTGGACTGCCGTTGATACACCGCACGCAACGCATTCCGGTCACCCTGGGCGACGCGGGACAGCAATTCGGCGATCTCAGGCTCTGCGGGCATTACGTCCCAGCGCTCCGGATGGATGCATCCGGCACTACCACAGTCCCGCCGGTTTGCGCCATCGGCGAAACGACACCTAGCGTCGGGTTCGCCGGGGGGCCATAGACCACCCGCGCGCGCGCCAGGAACGCGTTGACCATGCGCCGAGTGGCTTCATGGAACACCACCCCGATGGCGGCGCGCAGCAGGGCGGAGCGGAATTCGAAATCGACCATGAAGTCGATCTTGCAGCCGCGCTGGTCCGGGCCGAAGGTCCAGGAATTGTTCAGATACTTGAACGGGCCATTCTCGTAGCGGACCAGAATGCGTCCCGCACGTTCCAGCGAGACCAGGCTGGTGAAGCTTTCGCGGAACGGGCCGAAGCCGATGGTCATGTCGCCACGCAGCGCGGTTTCGCTGCGGTCGCGCACCTTGGCGCCGACGCACCAGGGCAAAAATTCGGGATAGCGGCCGACATCGGCAACCAGGTCGAACATCTGTTCCGGCAGGTAGCAAACCACCCGCTGCTCGGCGTGTCGCGGCATATCCTAGGCCGCGCGCAGCAAGGCGGCGCGGGCAGACTGCAAGGCAGCGAAATCGGCATCGGCATGGTAGGAACTGCGGGTGAGCGGAGTGGCGGAAACCAGCAGAAACCCCTTGGCACGGGCGAGCGCGGCATAGTCGGCGAATTCGTCCGGGGTGATGAAAGCCGCCACCGCCGCATGCTTCACCGTCGGCTGCAAATACTGCCCCAGGGTCAGAAAATCCACCTCGGCGATACGCAGATCATCCATCACCTGGCCCACTTCCGGGCGCGCCTCGCCCAGCCCGACCATCATGCCGGATTTGGTGAAAATCGTCGGATCGAGCTGCTTCACCCGATCCAGCAGCCGCAGCGACTGGTAGTAGCGCGCACCCGGCCGGATGGTGGGGTAAAGCCGCGGCACGGTTTCGAGATTATGGTTGAACACATCCGGCCGCGCCTGCACGACCAGTTCCAACCCGCCGGGTTTGCGCAGAAAATCCGGGGTCAGCACTTCGATGGTGGTGCCCGGCGCGGCCGCGCGGATCGCCCGGATCACGCCGGCAAAATGCCCTGCCCCGCCATCGGCCAGGTCGTCGCGATCGACCGAGGTAATCACCACATGCTTCAACCCGAGCCGCGCCACCGCATCGGCGACGCGGGTCGGTTCGGTGGGATCCAGCGCGTCGGGCTGGCCGGTGCGCACGTTGCAGAAGCTGCAAGCGCGCGTGCAGGTGTCACCCATGATCATCATGGTGGCATGCCGCTGCGCCCAGCATTCGCCAATATTCGGGCAGGCGGCTTCCTCGCACACCGTGGTCAGGCCGTTGTCGCGCATCAACTGCCGGGTTTCGTGATAGATCGGGTGGTTGGGCGCCTTCACCCGGATCCAGGCCGGTTTGCGCTGGATCGGATTATCCGGTCGGTGCGCCTTTTCGGGATGCCGGTGATCGACGGTGATGCGGGTCGTATTCATGACCTAGAAGTGGATGGCGCGGCCGTACGCGTCAAGCACGGCTTCGTGCATGCTTTCCGAAATGGTGGGGTGCGGGAAGATGGTGTGGATCAATTCCGCCTCCGTCGTCTCCAGCGTGCGGGCGACGACGTAGCCCTGGATCAGTTCGGTAACCTCGGCGCCGATCATGTGGGCACCAAGCATCTCGCCGGTCTTGGCGTCGAACACGGTTTTCACCATACCCTCCGGCTCGCCCATCGCGATCGCCTTGCCGTTGCCGATGAACGGGAATTTTCCCACCTTCACGGTATGCCCGGCGTCTTTCGCTTTGGCCTCGGTCATGCCGACGGACGCCACCTGCGGGCGGCAATAGGTGCAGCCGGGAATGTTGGACCAGT
>JAYTQP010000149.1:0-2481 GCA_043746675.1 Rhodospirillales bacterium
GCTGGTAGACCGGCTGGCGCGCCTGCCGTGAAGCCTATGCGCAGATCAGGCAGCGCCGGCGAATAAGTGCGTCAGCACGCCGGCGAAGCTGCCGCCTCAAGCAAAGACTCAGTGTCCGTTCGAGAAGTCTGCCGGGTCGGTCCGGCGGTGCTTTTTGCGCCTGGGAGCTTCGGACCCTTGCCATGATGTCCCAGCATCATGGCGGCGGTCCCTCCTTCCCAGCCGTAAAAATCCCGCGCCGGCCCTCCGCCGGCAGCCTTCTCGAACGGACACTGAGGGCCTGTCCAACGAACCAGTCCTATTCGTTTATTCTCCGTCAGGCCCTCAGTTCGGATCGCCCGGCGATTTCTGGCATCGGCAGCATGCACGATCAATAAGCGGCTTTGAGCGACGGTGCGGCGGCACCGCGCCGCCGCACCACGTCAACCGCCGCGCGCAGATCGCCCAGATATTGGTCCAGCACCGGCGCATGGAACATCGACATCATCCGGTGGATGCCCTTCGGCTTCTGCGTCAGGCCGGGCAACCAACCTTTTTCCTGCATCAGTTCGGCGACCAGAAAAATATCGAACGCCGCGGCGCCATAAGCGACAATGGCAAGGTCCGGCGCGCCGATGATGTGCAGCCCCGGAATGGCGCGGATGCCGGCCTGATAGTCGTCGATGAAGTTCATCAGGTCGGTCGCCACCTGCTTATAGCCATCGATGCCAAGGAACTGCATCGTCGCCCAGGCACCGGCAACGCCGCCGGCCGGGCGGGTGCCTGTTATGGTGGCAGTCAGAAAACGGCCGTTCGGCCACACATTGGCGTCGAACATCTGGTGTTTGGCGTGCGCGGCGTCGCGGTAGAACACGGTGGAGGCCGGTTTCGGGGTGAACCCGTATTTGTGCAAATCCGCCGACAGCGAGCACACCGCCGGCACGGTGAAATCGAAATCCGGGATGGTCCGGCCGATCATGCGCACGAACGGGGCAAGATAGCCGCCGACGCAGGCATCCACGTGCAGCCAGATTTCACGCCGCTCGGCCAGCGCACCGAGGGCGCCGATCGGATCGATCATGCCGTAGGGAAAATTCGGCGCCGAGCCGACCAGCATGATCGTGTCGGCATCAACAAGCGCTTCCATCGCCGCCAGATCCATCCGCAGATCGGCGCCAACCGGGGCGCGGCGCACATCGAGGTCCATTAGTTTGGCGGCCTTGTTAAAGGCGGGATGGGCGGTTTCCGAGGCGACGATATTGCCGCGATGGTTCGGATTGCCTCGTTGTTCGCGCGACCAGTCCCGGCAAGCCTGAACCGCGAGGACGATGCTTTCGGTGCCGCCGGTGGACAGAAAGCCCTGCGCGCCGTCCGGGGCGTTGAACAGACCGAGCGCCATGTCGACGATCTCGGTTTCCATCTGCTTGACCGACGGAAAGGCGCGGCCCGCGCCGAGCGCGTTTTCGGAAAAAAATTCGAAAAAACCAGCCTTGCCGGCTTCGTAGGCTGCGTCGGTGGCCTTAAACAAATAGAGCGGCACGCGGCCGTTTTGCCAATCCGCGTCCCCGCTTTTCATGGCGCGCATTACGGCGAGAATTTCAGCCTGGGAGCGGCCGGTTTGCGGCATTTGCGTGCGTTGGGCCATGGTTTCCTCGGCTGCGATCTATCCCTCCAGAACTACAACCCCCACCCGCGAATTGCCACCGGCACCGGCTTGCAATCGGCGTCGCGCCCGATCACACATGCGGCCAACGAAATTCGCCGGGAGCGCGCCATGATCATCGACCACACCAGGCTGCACGGGTTGGCCAGCCGCATCGTCGCCGCCGGCGGCAGCACGCCGGACGAGGTCGCCATCGTCGCCGGCCACCTGGTGGAAGCCAATTTGCGCGGGCATGACAGCCACGGGGTGGGCATGCTGGTCGCCTATGTGCGCGATTTCGAGGTCGGGCATCTGAAACCCAATCAGGCGCCGGAAATTATATCGGATACCGGAACCATTTCGGTGTGGGATGCCCATGCCGGCTACGGCCAGGTGATTGCCCGCCAGGCGGTGGAATGGGCGATCGACGCGGCCAAGAAGCACGGCGTCGCGGTCAACGGGCTGCGCAACGCCCACCATATCGGCCGCGTCGGCACCTACGGGGAAATCGCCGCGCGGGCCGGGATGGTGGCGCTGCATTTCGTCAACGTCGCCTCCGGTCCGCCGCCGGTGGCGCCGTTTCGCGGTAAAGAAGGGCGGTTTCTGACCAACCCGGTGTGCATCGCCATCCCAGGAACGGCCATCAACGAACCGATTTTGCTGGATTTCGCCACCAGCCGCGTGGCGATGGGCAAGGTGCGGGTGGCACACAACGCCGGCAAGCCGATGCTGTCAGGTGCCTTGCTCGACCATCACGGCCAGCCGACCACCGATCCTTCCGTGATGTACAGCGACGACCGTGGCGTGGTGCTGCCGTTCGGCGAACATAAAGGCTCGGGTCTCGCGCTCGTATGCGAACT
>JAYTQP010000150.1:0-5807 GCA_043746675.1 Rhodospirillales bacterium
CGCCTCCGCAATCGCCGCCAGCGGCCCGGCCATAGCGGCAGACCCGGCAATGGTCCCAATCCCGGACTGGAGCCACACGCTCGGCGACGGCGTGCAGTCGCGCCCCTACGGCATGCCCTCGCCGTTTGAAAAAAACATCATCCGCCGCGATGTCGCCTGGCTCACCGCCGCCCCGCAAAGTTCGGTGAATTTCACCCCCCTGCACGCGCTCGACGGCATCATCACCCCGAGCGGCCTCTGCTTCGAGCGCCATCACGGCGGCCTCGCCGAGGTTGATCCGGCCAAGCACCGGCTGATGATCCACGGCATGGTGGACAAACCTGTCGTGCTCGACATGAACGACATCAAGCGGCTGCCACGCACCAATCGCATTTATTTCCTCGAATGCGCCGCCAATTCCGGCATGGAATGGCGCGGCTCGCAACTGAACGGCGCCCAGTTCACCCACGGCATGATCCACAACGTGATGTACACCGGCGTCACCCTGCGCAGCGTGCTCGAAGCCGTCGGCCTCGATCCGCGGGCGAAATGGGTGATGGCCGAAGGGGCGGACGCCGCCGGCCTCAACCGCTCGATCCCGCTGGCCAAGGCGATGGACGACTGCCTGCTCGCCTTCGCCATGAACGGTGAAGCGCTGCGCCCGGAACAAGGCTATCCGCTCCGCCTGGTGGTGCCGGGCTGGCAGGGCAATATGTGGGTGAAATGGCTGCGACGGCTGAAAATCGACGACGCCCCCTGGATGACGCGGGAAGAAACCTCCAAATACACCGACCTGATGCCAGACGGCCGCGCGCGGCGCTTCACCTTCGTGATGGATGCCAAGTCGGTCATCACCAGCCCCTCCCCGCAAGCCCCCGCCTTGGGCCGCGGCCGGATGGTGATCTCCGGCATCGCCTGGTCTGGACGTGGCAGCGTGCCGCGGGTGGATGTGTCGCTCGATGGCGGCCGCAACTGGCAGCAGGCGCGCATCGACGGGCCGATCCTGCCGCTGTCGCTGGTGCGGTTCTACGTCGATCTGGATTGGAACGGGCAGGAAATGCTGCTGCAATCCCGCGCCCACGACAGCACCGGCTACGTGCAACCCACCAAATCAGCCCTGCGCGCCATCCGCGGGGTGAATTCGATCTACCACAACAACGGCATCCAGACCTGGCTGCTGCGGCCGGACGGGAGCTGCGAAAATGTCGAAGTTTCCTAGCCTCGCACTGGCTTTTTGCCTGTTCGCCGGAGCGGCCCCAGCCGCCGATCTCGGCGTCGGCCGCCCGCCCGCGCCGGATGAAATCGCCGCCTGGAACATCGATGTCCGCCCCGACGGCAAGGGCCTGCCGGAAGGCCACGGCACCGCCAAACAGGGCGAGGCGATTTTTCAAGAACGCTGCGCCACCTGCCATGGCGAATTCGGCGAAGGTGCAGCGCGCTGGCCCGAACTCGCCGGCGGCGCCGGCACCCTCACATCCGATCGCCCGCTGAAAACCGTCGGCTCCTACTGGCCCTATGCCAGCACGGTGTTCGACTATATCCGCCGTGCCATGCCGTTCGGCCAGGCGCAAACCCTCAGCAACGACGAACTTTATGCGGTGGTCGCCTACGTGCTCAATCTGAACGACGTCGTAACCGATGAGAACCTGGTGCTCGACCGCGACAGCCTGCCGAAAATCCACCTGCCCAACGAAGCCGGCTTTTACGACGATGACCGCGAAACCCGCGAACGTGCCTTCTGGACCGACCAGGCCTGCATGACCGACTGCAAGCCGGAGGTGCACATCACCGGCCGCGCCAGCGTGGTGGACGTAACCCCGGACACCAAAACCGCCCCCAAGGTCGAATAGGAACCCAATCATGGACCCGATCACACGACGCGGCATGGCAGCGGCTTTGGTGGCGGGCGGCAGCCTCGCGGTGCAGCGCGCGATCGCCGCACCCTCGATGCTCGGTTACGCCGACATGCGCAAGGACGCCGATGCTGCCTGCGTCTATCACTGCGACTATGGCGACCCCAATCGGTTCGGCCAGACCCTGACCAACATCGGCAACCACATGGGATCGGTCGGCTACGATCCGCTGGCGCTGCAACTGGTGCTGGTGGCGCATGCCGGCGGGATCAAATTCTTCCTCGACAGCCTCGCCGGCACCCCTTGGGCCACCGAAAAGCTCGACCCCGATTTGCTCAAGCGGATGACCTCCCTCGCCGTCTACGGAGTGCAGGTCTATCTCTGCAATACCACGTTCGAAAACAACCATCTTACCCCGGACCGCGCCCACGACGCCAAATGGATCCACATGGTGCCGTCGGGGGTGGCCACGGTGGCGGCGTTGCAGGGCAAGGGCTTCGCCTACATGAAGATCGGCTGATCTGCCCAAAATCACGCCGCACGCGAATAGATTGCTAAAAATTTACGCAATTATTGGCGTGACCAATGCCGGCTTTCCAGCCATTCCGTCCAATCATCGCTGGCATGCCCCTTGCTTAGCCACTTCTGGCACCGGCATGCGCGCTTCGGCCTGATCCGGTCCCGTTGTGTCTGTTTGGAACAAGGAAACCGTTCATGGCATCAGTCCGCCAATGGCTGCGCGGCATAGGTTTGGCGACCGCCGCCGTCGCCGCCGCCCAGCTCTTCACCCCGGCAGCCCAGGCGCAGGCGCCTGCTGCATCGCGTGGGGCCACCATCAAGATCGGCATCCTGCATTCGCTGTCCGGCACCATGGCGATCAGCGAAACCACGCTGAAAGACGTCATGCTCATGCTGATCGACGAGCAGAACAAGAAAGGCGGCCTGCTCGGCAAGAAACTGGAAGCGGTGGTGGTCGATCCGGCGTCCAACTGGCCGCTGTTCGCCGAAAAGGCGCGCGCGCTGATCACGGTGGACAAAGTGGCGGTCGTGTTCGGCTGCTGGACCTCGGTATCGCGCAAATCCGTGCTACCGGTGTTCGAGGAAACCAATTCCATCCTGTTCTACCCCGTGCAGTACGAAGGTGAGGAAAGCAGCAAAAACGTGTTCTACACCGGCGCCGCGCCGAACCAGCAGGCGATCCCGGCGGTCGATTATCTGATGAGCAAGGACGGTGGTTCGGTGAAGCGCTGGGTGCTGGCCGGCACCGACTATGTCTATCCGCGCACCACCAACAAGATCCTCGAAGCCTATCTGAAGTCCAAGGGCGTCGCCGCCGACGATATCATGATCAACTACACCCCGTTCGGCCATAGCGATTGGCAGAACATCGTTGCCCAGATCAAGAAGTTCGGCTCCGCCGGCAAGAAAACCGCCGTCGTTTCGACCATCAATGGCGATGCCAACGTTCCCTTCTACAAGGAACTCGGCAATCAGGGCATCAAGGCCACCGACATTCCGGTGGTGGCGTTCTCGGTCGGCGAGGAAGAGCTCGCCGGCCTCGACACCAAGCCGCTGGTCGGCCATCTCGCCGCCTGGAACTACTTCGAAAGCGTAAACACGCCCGCCAACAAGGCGTTCATCGCGAAATGGAAGGCCTGGACCAAGAACCCCAAGCGCACCACCAACGACCCGATGGAAGCCCATTATATCGGCTTCAACATGTGGGTTAAGGCGGTGCAGAAGGCCGGCACCACCGATCCGGCGAAGGTCATCGACGCGATGATCGGGGTTGCGGTGCCGAACCTGACCGGCGGGATCGCCACCATGATGCCGAACCACCACATCACCAAGCCGGTGCTGATCGGTGAGATTAAGGCGAACGGCCAGTTCAACACCGTCTGGCAGACGCCGGGTACGGTGGTGGCGAACGAGTGGTCGCCATACCTCGAAGGCTCCAAGGACCTGATCGCCGATTGGCGCCACCCGTTGTTCTGCGGCAACTTCAACGTGGTGACCGGCAAGTGCGGCGGCGCCTCGAAATAGCGTCGCACCGCCAGGTCTGATCGAGGGGGCGGGCACCCTGCCCGCCCCCTTCGATTTGCCTGGACATGCGTAAACCCAGCCACGGACGGGCCGCGCAATGAAATTCTTTCGCCTGCTGGCTATTTTGCTGCTGGTCCATGCCGCACCCGTGATGGCCCAAGCCGAAGATCCTTTTGCCGGCCTCGCCGCCGATGATTTCTCAACCGTCGGCCAGGCCATCATTGCACTGGCGCAAAGCGCCAACCCGCAAGCCGAACCGACCATTCGCGCCCTGCAGAACGATGCCTTGTTCGTCGCCGACGACGGTCGCGTGCTGATCAAGACCGATGCCGGCTACCGCGATGCCCGCACCAATGCCGCAGTCGCCGATGTCGATGAAGACACGATCAACCCGGTCAAGGTCAACAACGCCGTCCGCAGCGCGATCGAAGGCGCGCTTGGCAGCCTCGATCTGTTCGCTCCGTCCGACGCCGCGCGGCGCAAGGCGGCCGAGGCGGTGTTTGCGTCGCGCAACCCCGTCAACCTTCCGGCGCTTGGGCGGGCGCTGGCGAAGGAAACCAATCCGGCGGTCGCAACCATCATGAAACAGGCGCAAGCCGCGAGCCTGCTGGCGGCGCCGAACACCACCGAAGCCGCCAAGATCGCCGCTATCACGGTGCTACGCGCGCGCGGCGACCAGGCGGCGCTGTCGCTGCTCGCCTCGCTCGCCGACCAATCCCCCACCGTAACCGCCGCCGCTGCCGCCGCGATTGCCTCCATCGCCCAGGTCCAACGGCTCTGGAGCGTGGTGCAAAGCGTCATCTACGGCCTCTCGCTCGGCTCGGTGCTGCTGCTCGCCGCCGCCGGGCTGGCGATCACCTTCGGCGTGATGGGCGTCATCAATATGGCGCATGGTGAAATGGTGATGCTTGGCGCCTACACCACCTTCGTCGTGCAGCAAGCCATCCGCGCCTACGCGCCCGGCCTGTTCGGCGCAAGCCTGTTCATCGCCGTGCCGCTGGCCTTTCTGGTCTCCGGCGGCGTCGGCATTCTGATCGAACGCGGCCTGATCCGCTTTCTCTATGGCCGCCCGCTGGAAACCCTACTCGCCACCTGGGGCCTGTCGCTGGTTTTGCAGCAGGCGGTGCGCAGCCTGTTCGGCGCCAACAACCGCGATGTCGGCACGCCGGACTGGATGAGCGGCGCCACCCAATGGGGCGGCGTCACCGTCACCTACAACCGTCTCACCATCGTCGTCTTCGCCTTCCTGGTGCTGGCCGCCCTGATGGCGACCCTCCGCTACACCGCGCTCGGCCTGCGCATGCGCGCGGTGACGCAAAACCGCCGGATGGCCGCCGCGATGGGCATCCGCACCCCCTGGATCGACGCGCTCACCTTCGGGCTTGGCTCCGGCATCGCCGGGATGGCCGGCGTCGCGTTGAGCCAGATCGACAATGTCAGCCCCAATCTCGGCCAGGGCTACATCATCGACAGTTTCATGGTCGTGGTATTCGGCGGCGTCGGCAATTTGTGGGGCACCCTGGTGAGCGCGCTCACCTTGGGCATCGTCAACAAATTCCTCGAACCGGTGGCCGGCGCGGTGCTCGGCAAGATCGTCGTGCTGGTGCTGTTAATTCTATTCATCCAGCGCAAACCGCGCGGGATGTTTCCGCTCAAAGGCCGGGCGGTGGACGCATGAGCCGGATTTCGCTCACTCTCTGCCTGCTCGGCGTGCTCGGCGGCGCGGCCCTGCTCGCCGTGCTCAACCTGGCCGTGCCAGACGGCGCGCCGCTGCACATCTCCACCTACGTGGTGTCCCTGGCCGGCAAATATCTCTGCTTCGCTATCCTGGCTCTGGCGCTCGATCTGGTCTGGGGCTTCGCCGGCATTCTCAGCCTCGGCCATGCCGCCTTCTTCGCCCTCGGCGGCTATGCCATGGGCATGTATCTGATG
>JAYTQP010000151.1:0-1548 GCA_043746675.1 Rhodospirillales bacterium
GCCAGCCTGCCGTTGGTTGGCGCCGCCAGGCGGGACGGCGCGCTGATGGCGATCGGCACCACGGCGGCGCTGGCGCAATTCGCCCTGGTCGCGGTCGCCATGGCGGCTTTGATGCACGCCTACGTGACCTCCGATTTCTCGGTCATCAACGTCATCCAGAACAGCCATACCGACAAGCCGCTGCTGTATAAAATCACTGGCGTCTGGGGCAACCATGAAGGCTCGATGCTGCTCTGGGTGTTCATGCTCGGCCTGTGCGGCGCCGCGGTGGCCGCCTTCGGGCGCAATCTGCCGCCGGCCCTGAAAGCGCGCGTGCTGGCAGTGCAGGGGATGATCGGCGTCGGCTTTCTCACCTTCATCCTGTTCACTTCCAACCCCTTCCTCCGCACCCTGCCACCGCCGGACAACGGCGAGGGCCTCAATCCGGTCCTGCAAGACCCCGGTCTGGCCTTCCACCCGCCGTTTCTCTATCTCGGCTATGTCGGCTTTTCCGTCAGTTTCGCCTTCGCGGTCGCCGCGCTGATCGAAGGCCGCGTCGATGCCGCCTGGGCGCGCTGGGTGCGACCCTGGGCGCTGGCGTCGTGGTGCGCGCTCACCGTCGGCATCGCGATGGGCAGTTGGTGGGCCTATTACACCCTCGGCTGGGGCGGCTGGTGGTTCTGGGATCCGGTCGAAAACGCCTCGCTGATGCCCTGGATCATCGGCACCGCCCTGATCCATTCCGCAATCGTGGTGGAAAAGCGCGACACCTTGAAAAGCTGGACCGTGCTGCTGGCGATCATCACCTTCGCGCTGTCGCTGATCGGCACCTTCCTGGTCCGCTCCGGCGTGCTGAGCTCGGTGCATGCCTTCGCCGTCGATCCGGCCCGCGGCATGTTCATCCTCGGCCTGCTGGTCATCACTATCGGCGGCTCGCTCACGCTCTACGCCGTCCGCGCGCCGTCCTTGCAGGGCGGCGGACTGTTCGCCCCGATCTCCCGCGAGGGCGCCCTCGTTCTGAACAACCTGCTGCTGACCACCGCGGCGGCCACGGTGTTTCTCGGCACGCTCTACCCGCTGTTCCTCGATGCCGTCGGTGGCCCGAAATTATCGGTCGGCTTCCCCTTCTACAACGCCACCTTCGCCCCGCTGATGGTGCCGGTGCTGCTCGCCATGGCCGCCGGACCGTTGCTGGCCTGGAAGCGCGGCGACCTGCTGGCCGCCCTGCAACGCCTCTGGATCGCCTTTGCCGCCGCCGGTCTGGTCGTGCTCGGCGGCCTCTATCTCACCCATGGCGGCCCAGTGCTGTCCGTCCTCGGCCTCGGCCTCGCCGCCTGGACCGCCTGCGGCGTGCTGGTCGAATGGGCCGAGCGCATCCGCCTGTTCCGCCTGCCGCTGGCCGACAGCCTGCGCCGCGCCATCCACCTGCCGCGCGCAGCCCACGGCATGTCGCTGGCCCATCTCGGCCTCGCCGTCACCGTCGCCGGCATCGCCGCCCAGGCCTGGGAAGTCGAGCGCATCGAAACCCTGAAAATCGGCGACCACATGGAGGTCGCCGCCTACACCCTG
>JAYTQP010000152.1:0-1933 GCA_043746675.1 Rhodospirillales bacterium
GCCGAGGTGCTCGAGGTGACCGGATTGTCCGAGTTCGCCGGCGTCTGGCCGAAACAACTTTCCGGCGGCATGCGCCAGCGGCTGGGCATTGCCCGCGCGCTGGCCGTGCGCCCGGCGGTGCTGCTGATGGACGAGCCGCTGTCGGCGCTGGATGCGCAAACACGGGCGCTGCTGCTGGACGAATTTTCCGGCCTGATCGCGCGCACCGGGGCGACCACGGTTTACGTGACCCATACCTTGTCCGAAGCGGTGCGGCTGGGGCAGCAGATCGTGGTGTTGTCGCGCCGGCCGGGCCGCATCCGCGCCATTATCCGGATCGATCGGCCGCTGGCCGGGCGCGGTGCCGACGACCCGGATTTGCGGGCGACCGAGGCCGAATTATGGGCGTTGATCCGCAACGATGCCGCCGATGCGGCGCGCGCGCTTGAACATGCATAAGCAGGTGCCGTTCCGCGCCGGCGGGTTCGCGCCGCGCGCGGTGCCGTTCGTTGGCGCGCTGACACTGATCGGGCTGATCGGGCTTTGGCAGCTTGCGGCGTCGCTGGGCTGGATTTCGACCCGGTTTCTGTCCGCCCCGGCGGCGATCATCGAGGCGCTGTTGGTGCTGGCCAACAGCGGCGAGCTTTGGCTGCATCTGTCGGCGTCCCTGGTTCGGCTCGCCTGGGGCTGGACGGTCGGCACCCTGGCCGGGGTGGTCGTCGGGCTGGCGCTCGGCCTGTTCACGGTGGCCCGCGCGCCGGGCATGGCGGTGGTTTCGGCGCTGTTTCCGGTGCCGAAAATCGCCTTGGTGCCGCTGTTCATCATCTGGTTCGGCATTGGCGAGGGCTCCAAGATCATCACCCTGGCGTTCGGGGTGTTTTTCCCCACCGTCATCAATGTGCTGGCCGGGGTGGATGGGGTGCCGCGCAATCTGATCCGGATGGGGCAATCGTTCGGCCTGTCGCGGCGGTCGATCTTGGCGAAAATCGTGCTGCCGGGCGCCTTGCCGTCGGTGCTGGCTGGGTTTCGCATCACCGCCTCGACCGCCATCATCCTGCTGGTGGCGGCGGAGATGATCGGCGCCGAACACGGCATCGGCGCCTTCGTGCTGTCGGCGGGCAATCTTTACGACACCGACAATCTGCTGGCTGGCATCGCGGTGCTATCAATGCTCGGGCTGGCGGTGTCGTGGGTGATCGGCTGGCTGGAACGCCGGCTGCTGGCATGGCGATAACGGCAAAGGCGCATCATGCATCCGCTCCGCGAACCGATCCTGCACCCCGTCGCCATCGCCGATCTGCGGCCGACGCAAATTACCGTCGGCATGCGCGAAGTGGCGGCCAAGCGACAGGCTTGGCGTAACAAGGCGGGCGACAAGGCTGATCTTTTCCTAGGCCAGCACATGGTGCCGGTGATCGTCGGGCCGAAAGAACGCCTCTACGTGATCGATCACCATCACCTCGCCCGCGCGCTGCTCGATGAGGGCGTCGAGAGCGTGCTGGTGACGGTGGTTGCCGACCTGAAGCGGCTCGACGCCGAAGCGTTCTGGTTCGTGCTGGACAACCGAAGCTGGATGCATCCGTTCGACGCCGACGGCAGGCGCCGGCGCTATAGCAGCATCCCCAAGGCGATCGCCGATCTGGTCGATGACCCGTTCCGTTCGCTGGCCGGCGCATTGCGGCTGGCCGGCGGCTACGCCAAGGACACCACGCCGTTCAGCGAGTTTCTGTGGGCGGACTTTCTGCGCCGCCGGATCAAGCGCCGCCGGGTGGAGCAGGATTTCGAGGACGCGCTGGCGGATGCGCTGGACCTGGCGAAATCGACGGCGGCGGATTTTCTGCCCGGCTGGTGCGGCCCGGCGGCGCGCTGATCGCCTATTGCGGTCCGCGGTCTTCCGGTGGCGCGCGGCGGTCGATCCAGCCCGATAGCGGCCGCAGGGCGACATGGGCGAAGA
>JAYTQP010000153.1:0-6248 GCA_043746675.1 Rhodospirillales bacterium
ATCCGGTTCATCCGCATCAGCCCGAGCACCACCGCATCCGCCATCGGCAGCGCCCCGCCGGACAGCGAGGTGCCGGCGCCACGCGGCACCACCCGCACCCCCTCGGCCTGGCAGAACGCCATCACCGCGGCGACCTGCTCGGTGGTTTCCGGCAGCGCCACCGCCAGCGGCACTTCGCGATAGGCGGACAGGCCATCGGTTTCGTAGGGCTTCAGCCGCAGCGCCTCGGCGATCACGCCGGAAGCGGGCAGCAGGCGGCGCAGGCCGGCAATAATCTGGTCCCGCCGGTTCAGCACATCTTGTTTCGGGTGCGGCTGTTCGATCATTGCCACCCTATACGCCAGAAACGACAACGCCCCAAGGGCGGACCCTTGGGGCGTTAAAAACGCACGCGCGCCAGGATCAACCCTGGCGGCACTTCATGCGCGGGTTCTTCTTGTTGATCACGTAGACGCGGCCACGGCGGCGCACCACACGGCAATTTTTGTCGCGGACTTTGGCCGCCTTCAGGCTGTTGCGGATCTTCATGACACAAACCTAGCAATCTGCGAGTGGAGAGAGGCACGCTGCCTAGTGGCTGGGTGCCGCGCTGTCAACCCGCGCGAACGGCCTGCCGCGCGCACGGCCGCAATCACGGCGAAAGCAATTGACGCAGCGTTCATCCGGCGCGATCACGCGGTGAAGGAGCATCCCATGTCCAACCGCCGCGCCCTCAATCCCGCCCATGGCTTCCTGCTGGCCTGTTTCGCCGTTATCGGGCTGGTCGGGATCATGTCCACTTACCTCGCGCCGCTGCCGTTGGCACGGGCGATGCGCCGCGACACCACGTTGGATGCGGTGCTGGTGGCGGCGGCGTCCGCCACCCCCGCCGCCGCGCTGGCCGCGCTCAAGCCGATGCTGGACGACAGCGCGGAAGCCGTGCTGCCAAACGCAGCTCCGATTGATCCAGCCGCCATTGCGCCCCGGGTGGCCGCCGAGCGGCTGGCGATGCGGGCCAGGTTCGAAACCGAACAGGCGGAACTCTCGCTCCGCCTGCGGGTCATGATCGGCGTCGTAACGCTGCTCGGCGGCGGCTTTGGGCTAGCGATTGCGCGGATCGGTCAATCAGCCGAGCGCCAGTCACCCGAGCGCCAGTCACCCGAGCATCAGTCATCCTCGCCGCCACGCCAGCCATAGCCGAAGCCGCCATAGACCGCTGGGGCGCGATAATATCCGCCGCCGTAATAGCCAGGGGCCGGCGCAACCACGCAGCCGGTAAGGCCGAGCAGGCTGATCGCGCAGAGCAGGCCGAATAAAATCAGGATCGGCGAAATACGCGGGCGCGGACGTTGCATGGAAGGCTCCTCGGGGGCGACGTCTGTTTGACGTGCAGCCGGATATCGGCGTCGATTGCGGCGACAAAGTGGAATTTGCGCGGCGGTGCGGTGGCCGCGATCGAGGTGAACAAGAATTCATCCGAACCGAGACCGATTGTCTCTGTTTCGCCACGAATCTAGTCAAATGTGTCGCTGCGACCAAACCGGAGCACCCGCCATGTCACCCGATCCGATCCAAGCCGGCGATCCGATCCAAGCCGGCCAAATCTTCCGCGCCACCGGCCGGCTGCTAAGCACGCTCGCGATCGCCGGGCTGCTGCTGGGCACGCCGCGGTCGCCGGCCTTTGCGCAGGCAGAACGTCCCGCCGGCGATCCGCCGTCTCGGGTTGGCCGGCTGGCGCAGTTGTCCGGTACGGTCTCGTTCCACACCGCCGATGCGACCGCCTGGCAGCCGGCCTCGCTGAACTTTCCGGTAACCTCCGGCCAGGCCTATTGGACCGAGCCTGCGGCACGTGCGGAAATCGAGGTCGGCGGCTCAAGGCTGACGCTGGATCATGGCACCGAGCTGGACCTGGACACAATCGATGACCATACGATCGGTGCCACCCTGCCGCAGGGCAGCGTCTATCTCGCGCTGAACCAGATGCAACCCGGCGACAGCGTAACCGTGCGCACGCCGCGCGGTACCGTAACTCTGTCGCGCGACGGGCGCTACGTGATCGAAACCGGCGACACCGAACAGCCCACCTCGGTGACGGTGCTGGAAGGCCGGGCGCAGGTCTTCGGCCCCGGCGTTTCGCTGGCGGTCGGACCGCATCAGACCGCCAGCATCACCGGCACTGATGCCTTCGCCGGCACCATCGGCCGGCAACAAACCGATCCCTTCATCGCCGCCTACGCCGCACCGCCACGCCCGGTACCCTCCGGCGCCTACGCGCCACCGCCGGCGGTGGCCGAAATGACCGGCGGCGAGGCGCTCGCCGACACCGGCAGTTGGGACACCTCGCCGCAGTATGGCGCCGTCTGGTATCCGCCGGTCGCTGCCGGCTGGGTGCCCTATCGGCACGGCCACTGGGCCTACGTGTTGCCGTGGGGCTGGACCTGGGTGGATGATGCGCCTTGGGGCTTCGCGCCGTTCCACTATGGCCGCTGGGCGCAGTTCGGGCCGCGCTGGGGCTGGATCCCCGGCCGCTATGAGAGCGATTATCAGCGCCCGATCTATTCGCCCGCCCTGGTCGCCTTCGTCGGCTTCGGCGCCGGGGTGTCGATCGGCGTTAGCTTCGGATCCGCGATCGGCTGGATTCCCCTCGGACCGCAGGAGGCCTATTACCCTCCCTATCGGGTCAGCCCCCGCTATGAACGCAATGTCAACATCACCAATGTGACCAACATCAACACCATCAATAATGTCAACGTCACCAACAATAATTTCGTCAACCGTCGCGCCACCACCGTGGTGCCAGCCTCGGCGATGGCGAGTTCGTTGCCGGTGGCCCGCAACACGCGGCTGGTGCCGGCGCAATCGCTGGCCAGCGCCCAGGCGGTGATGGCCCCCACGGTGCGCCCGACCCAGGCAACGGCCGGCGTAACCCCGGCAGCCGTGCGGCAGCTTGGCCTGGCACCCGGGCCGTCCGGCCTGCCGGCCCCGCGCAGCGCGCCCGGACCGAGCTTCGTCCCGCAGCCGCAACTTGGCGCGGCACACCCGGTCGCAGCGCCGGTCGCCCATCCGCTGCCACCGATCCTACCGCCGCAGGCGGTACGTCCAACCCTCGCAGGGCCAGCACCGGCGGTTGCGCCGGGCACGCGCGCCGCCCCGATTGCCGGCACGCCGCCCCCCGCGCCGCTGCCGCTGCCGCAGATCCAGCGGCCAAATGTCTCCCCGGTACGGCAGGCGCCGGCGGTAACACCGCGTCTCCAGCCGGCCCCGCTTCCATCGGTGCAGCAGCGCGCGGCACCCGCCTTCCAGCCGCCGCAGTATCAAGCGCCGCAGTACCAGGCGCCGCAGTACCAGGCGCCGCTTCGCCCGGCGCCCGCCTATCAGGCACCGGTCCATCAGGCACCCGCCTTGCAAGCACCCGTTTATCACGCACCCGCCTTGCAAGCGCCGGCCTATCACGCCCCTGCTTATCAAGCACCGGCGCCGCAGCCACATTTCGCCCCTCCGCCGCAGCCGCATTTCGCCCCCCCGCCGCAGCAGATCCAGCGTAGCGCGCCCCAGCAGGCGCCGGCCCAGCATCAGCCGCGCGCCTGCCCGCCGGGCCACCCGACTTGCTAGACGTGCCGCCCGCCGCCGGGCGGCGCAACCGGCGCGGGTGGAACGCGCTACTGCTGCCACTGGCCTTGGTCGTGGTGGTGCTGGAAGACGTGCTGTGGGCCGCTGCCCGCGCGGTATTGCGACTGTTCAGCGGTATCGCGCTGCTCCAGCGCCTGCAAAGCGAACTCCGCCGGCTGCCCGGCTGGGCGGCGCTGCCGCTGTTCCTGGTGCCAGAGGCGCTCGGCAAGCTCGGCGAACTCTGGTCGCTGGCCATCATGGCGCGTGGCCATGTGACCCATGGCGTGCTCGTTTATGGCGCGGTGCGTGTGGTGGCGACCTTGATCGTGGTGTTCATCTTTCATGCCTGTGAGCCGGCCTTAATGCGGGTTGCTTGGTTCGCGTACGGGATCGGCCTGCTGCGCCGCGCGCGCGACTGGGCGATGCAGCAGGTGCAACCGATGCGCGACCGCATCCATCGCTCTGTCCGCGGGCGCCGCGCCGGCGTGGGGAAACGTTTTGCCGCCGCCCGCCTCTGGCTGCGCCGGCGCCGCGCGCCGCGATAACCCGCCAGCTTCAGATTTCGTAGTTCAGCCGCAATCCCGCCACCGTCCAGTCGCGGTCGCACCAGTCCAGCGCCACCAATTGTCCAGTGCCGGACAATGTGACGAACGCGCGTTTGAGATCGCCGCCGCCGAAGCAGATATTGGTGGTGGACGGATCGGGGAATTTCACCACCCGCAGCACCCGCCCGTCCGGCGCGATCACCGTGATCGCCCCGGTAACCAGGGTTGCCACGCAGATATTGCCGGCGGCATCCACCGCCAGACTGTCGAACATCTGGTAACCGCCGAGGCCGGCCACCAGCCGCCCACCATGCGGCGAGGGCGCCGGCGCGCGCTTGATCTTGCCAGGCCCATCCAGGTCGAACGCCCACAGCCGGGCGGTGGCGGTTTCGGCGGCGTAGAGGGTCTTGCCATCGGGCGACAGGCCGATGCCGTTCGGGGTGAGCATCGGATAGGCCAGTTCGGTGATCAAGCTGCCATCGGCCTTGGCATAGTACACTCCGCCGCTGTCGCGGTCGCGCAGGCGGGTCTTGCCGAGATCGGTGAAATAAAACCCACCCTCGGTATCGAATACGATGTCGTTCGGGCCGCGCAGCATGTTCTCGCCGCAGCGATCGTACAGCAGGGTGATGGCGCCGGTCGCCGGGTCCACCCGCTCGATCCGGCCGCTGGTATAGTCCGCCGGCTGGTAGCCGGGCCGAAGCGCGCCGTCGCGCTCATGCCAGGTGAAGCCGCCGTTGTTGCAAACATAATAGGCCCCGTCCGGACCGACAGCGAGGCCGTTCGGGCCGCCGGTATGCTGCGAGAGAACCCGCTGCGTGCCGTCCGGCGCGACAATGGTGATGGTTTTGCGCTCGATTTCGACCAATGCGATCGCGCCGTCCTTGCGCCAGACCGGGCCTTCGGGAAAGCGCAGGCCGGTGGTGATGGTTTGCATGGCGGGGTTCCTCATCCAGTTGGCGCGAACATAGCGGCATTTGCCCTCAGCGGCGAAGCAGCCCGGATTGGATGGCCTTGGCCCTGGCCCGTTCCATACTTTCGGCCACCGCCAGCGCCGCCGCCAAAGCACGCCGGCCGGCGGCGGCATTCACCCGGATCGGCGCGCCGTCCAGCACGGCGGCGACGAAGGCGTCATGCTCGGCCGCCAGCGCGTCCTGTGCCGGCCAGGTGGTCTGCCGCATCGTCGCCTCCGGCATTCCCGGCACCGGCAGCCCACCGCCGCCACGGCCGATGTTGAACACCGTGCTGTGCTCGAAATCCACGTTGAGGTAGCCGTCCTGCCCGAACAGCCGCATTTTGCGCTCAGTGCGCATCGAAATCCGGCTGGCGGTGATCATCGCCACGCAGCCATTGGCGAAGCCGAGGCGGGCATTGGCGATATCCTCCAGCGGGCTGGCCACCGGCGCGCCAACGGCGTCCACCGTTTCCAGCTCCGAACTGACCAGCGACAGCACCAGATCGAGGTCGTGGATCATCAGATCGAGCACAACCGAAACATCCGTGCCGCGCGGCTTGAACGGTGCGATGCGGATGCATTCGATGAAAATCGGCCGCGGCATCTGCGCGCTGATAACCGCATGCTCGGCGGTGAAGCGCAGCAAATGGCCGACCTGCAGCACAATATTGCTGGCCGCCGCGATGGCCGCCAGCCGGTCGGCTTCATCGAGCGTGGCGGCGATCGGCTTTTCCACCAGCACGTGGCGGCCGGCCCGCATGGCGGCGGCGGCGAGGCTGTAATGTGCCTCCGCTGGGGCGGCGATCACAACCGCGTCGCTGGCCGCCAGCAGGCCCGGCCAGTCCAGCGCAATGGTGCCGCATTCGGCCGCCACGCTGGCGGCGCGGGCAGGGTCGCGGTCATAGATGCCGATCAGCGCGGCGCGCGGGTTGGCGGCAATTTTCTGGGTGTGGAAGCGGCCGAAATGGCCGGCGCCGGCCACCCCCATGCGTAAGCGTCGATCGGTCACGGTTAACCCTCCCGGATGCCGCCAATAGCAGTCGGTTCGGCGCCGCGCCATGGATCAGGGGTTGCCGTGCGGGCCTGACCGGGCTAACCGCCGCGCTTCGGTATGATCGAGGATCGCTTTCGGCATGATGTATTTCAGCCGCCTGAAAACC
>JAYTQP010000154.1:0-3359 GCA_043746675.1 Rhodospirillales bacterium
GCTGCATCTGGGCGTGGTGTTCGCGCTGTTCCTGACCATGCCGTATGGAAAATTCGTCCACGGCATCTACCGGTTTGTTGCGTTGGTGCGTTATGCGCGTGAGCGGCAGATGCTGGAGGTCGGCGAGATCGAGGCTTAACCGGAGCGTGTCCGCATGCATAATTCCGCGATCTCGCATTGCGGGCGTCCTGCACCCGGTTTGTCAGTGACCATGGCCCGATGACGGCGGCCGACTGGGTGGCGCGGCTGGTGACCTCACCGGGACGGGCCGATGGGGCGGCGTGCGGCTACAGAATGTCCATTTTGCGAACAATACTATAACTGCTAAATCTGCCATCCGCGCCGTATGACAACGCAAAATAGCGCGTATGTCAGAAATTCAGAGGAAAATACGCGATTGGACTCGCAGCGGCGCGGTTGACAGCGTTCAATGCGTGTGGTTTGGTTTGTCCGCAATTCGGACAAATATGAACACGAAAGAAAACATCATGTCGGTAGACATCTTTGGCATTATTCCGCCGGTGGTTACGCCGTTCGATGCGGACGGCGAAATCGTGATCGAGAAGTTTCGCGCCCAGATCCGCTTCCTGCTCGCCCAAGGCGTGCACGGAATTTGTGTCGGTGGCTCGACCGGGGAAGGTCACACGCTGACCAGCGATGAATTCGCGCTGCTGATGAACGTTTCGGCCGAGGAGGTGGCCGGTAAGGTGCCGCTGATTGCGGGGATCATCGCCAATTCGACGCGCGAGGCGATCCTGCGCGCCCGGCGCCTCAAAGGGCTTGGCATTGCGGGGTTGCAGATCACTCCGGTGCATTATTTGTTCAAGCCGGACGACGATGCGACGGTCGACCATTTCCGCGCGATCGCCGACGCGGTTCCCGAACCGATCGTGATCTATAACGTCATTCCCTGGAACTATCTGTCGCCGGCGTTGCTGGTGCGGGTCATGAACACGGTGCCCGGCGTTATCGGGGTGAAGCAGTCGGCGGGCGATCTGAAATTGATGGCCGATCTGCTGCTGAACATTCCGGCCGGCCGGAAGGTGCTGACCGCGATCGATGCGCTGCTGTATCCTTCCTTCGTGCTAGGGGCGCATGGGGTAATCGCGGCGAACCCGGCGGCGGTGCCGGGGCCGTGCGTGCGGCTTTGGAATGCGGTTCAGGCGGGTGACCACGGGCATGCGCTCGAACTGCACGCACGTTTGTTGCGGTTCTGGAACACGATCGTCGGCGACACGCTTCCGGCGTGCGTGAAATATGCGCTGGAATTGCAGGGCTGCCCGGCCAGCCTGCCGCGAGCGCCGATGCGGGCGCCGGCGGCAGCGCAGCGGGCGGCGATCAAGGCAGCACTTGCGCACCTGCTGGCGCTCGATGGTGAGACACGCGTGATGGCCGCCGAATGAGGCTGCGCGTCTTGGTCTAGCGCGGTTTCATTGCCGCTTCCTGATAGCCGAGCTGGACCGAGATCAGCCGCGCATGGGCGATGACCAGTTCGGCCAGTGCCGGAATGCGCGCCGGTTCCATCCGGCGCAGGCTGCCGGAGACCGAAATCGCCGCGAAAACCTGGCCCGCGGCGTTGCGGATCGGGGCGGCGACGCATCGGACATCGGGTTCATGCTCGCCATCGTCGATCGCGTAACCACGGTCGGCGATGGCGGCAAGTTCGTCGCGTAGTGCCTGTGGCGCGACGATCGTCGTTGCCGTATCGCGGCGCAGGCCGCCGGCGATAACCCGCTCGATGGTCGCGGCCGATTGAAACGCCAGCGCCGCCTTGCCGACGCCGGTTGCGTGGCACGGCGTCGCTTCCATGGTGGTGAGCAGGTTGTTCGGCCGGGCGCGTTCGCGGCTGCGTTCGATGAAAACCATCTGGCTTCCATCGAAGACGCAGAGATGCACGACCTCCCCCGATAATTTCGTGAGCGTGTCCACGAACGGGCCGGCTTCGCGATAGAGCGGCAGGTTGGTGAGCGCGACGTTGCCGAGCTGGAACAGCTTCAGGCCGAGGCGGTAGCTGGACCGGCTGGCTTCCTGCTCCAGAAATCCGGCGGCGCGCAGACTATCGACGAGGCGGTGGACGGTGGTGCGCGGCAGATCGGTTTTCTGCGCGATCTGCAGCACCGAGAGATCGGGCGTGGCGGCGGAAAAACACTCGAGCACGTCGAGCATTTTGAACAGCGACTTTACGCTTTGGCGCCCGTCGTCGTTCGCATCGTCATGGGATCGGGGGGGCCGGGGCATCGGCAACGAATAGGCTTCGGCCGGACGGGTTTCAAGCGGCAGGTGTGCGCGCGGTGGCCTGCTAACGCGCATCGTGGAAAATGATGCCGAGCGTGTGCCGCCGCCCGGAGCGTAGCCGGCTGACGCCATGGCGCATCGCCACCCGATAGGGTCCGCGGCCGCCGAGCACCGGGCGCTGGTTGACGGCGAAGATGACCGCCTCGCCTTGTTGGAGCGGGACGACTTCGACGCGGGATTGCATGCGCGGGCGTTGCTCGGTCAGCACGAACTCGCCGCCGGTGAAATCCTGGTTCGGGCGGTCCAGCAGGATGGCGGCTTGCAGCGGGAAGGCGAGGTCGCCGTAGAGGTCTTGATGCAGGCAGTTGAAATCGCCGGGGCCGTAGCGCAGCAGCAGGGGTGTCGGGCGGGTTTGGCCGGCTGCGTGGCAGGCGGCCAGATAGTCCGCATGGATTGCGGGATAGATGGCTTCCAGGCCGAGCGTGGTTTGCCATTGGTTGGCGATGGCGGCGAGATGCGGGTAGAGCCGCGTGCGCAGAGCGGCGACCAGATCAGGCAGGGGATAGGCGAAATATTTGTATTCGCCACGGCCGAAACCGTGGCGGGCCATGACCACCGTGCTGCGAAAGCCGGTCGGGGCGTCGTAGCTTTCGATCAGATTTGCGCATTCGGCTTGCGTCAGCAGCGGGCCGATGATGGCGTTGCCGGTGGTGTTGAGGGCGGCGGTGATTTCGGGCCAGTCCAGGCCGGCGATGCGATCATTCATCGCGGCAAAATAGCCTGGAATGGGCGGGATGACCCTCCGTTGGTTGCTCGCATTGCCCGAACCTTGTTTACTGCAATCGATTGTGGTGCGGGTTTGGGACGGGAACGATGATGAAAACCATAAAAGGGCCGGGAATTTTTCTGGCCCAGTTCATTGGCGATGCGGCGCCGTTCAATTCGCTGGATGCGATCGCTGAATGGGCGTCGGCGCTTGGCTATCGCGGGGTGCAGATCCCGACCTGGGACAGCAGGCTGTTCGACCTGAAAACGGCGGCGGAAAGCTATGCCTATTGCGAAGATATCATGGGCACGCTGGCGAAATACGGCATCGAGGTGACCGAGCTTTCGACCCATTTGCA
>JAYTQP010000155.1:0-3543 GCA_043746675.1 Rhodospirillales bacterium
GCCTGCAGTAGATCGCGGTCGGCCGCGCTGGCCGTATTCCACGTGATCGTGCGCAGGAAGGCCGAAAAGGTTTCAGGGTCTTCGGGGGTGCCTGAAAGCAAAGAGGGCCAGTCGTCCTGCCGCAGGACTGCTGCATCGAGCTCCGCGTTCCATACAATCTCAGCTGTGTCCCCCAAGGCGTCGTCGTCGATGCCGGCGAGGGAAAGGGTATCCAGACCGCCGCTCAGGCTGCTCGTGCCCTCGACCAGCCACCGGCGGTCACGAACACGGACGAAATCTCCTGGCTGCGGTTGCACTAATTTTGATCTCCCGAGGAATCACATCATGCAACTCAAATCGACGGTGGCACAAGGAAGTCGGGGAGGATGTCGGATCCATCAGCCGCAACCTTATTAGCCGAGTTCAGTCAGATATGCTCCGCTCCCCCCACTCCACCGGAAACCCCTCCCGCAGCACATGCACCCCGAGTTCGACCGGCTGCCTCCCATCCATGATCGCCTCGACGATGTCCGGCGCCAGTAGCGTCAGCATCAGAACCCTTCCCAAGTAGCCCCGATCCAGTTTCTCGGCGGCGGCTCCAACGCCAACGCTCATCTAAGCACCGGTGAAGGGCGCACAACAGCAGGAAAAGACCAACGAGGACGCCATCACGGGCCGATCGATTCAGAAAGGTTAGCAGCGATGCGGCCAGACACGGATTCGGCAGCACTCCTGATCGGATCTGCCGCCAAGTGCGCATAACGTGCGGTTGTCTGGACCTGGGTGGGCATGACGATGATCCTGTAGCGCCCTCAAGGGTAAACTTCCGGGGGGGGATTGTCTCATCATCATTGGCACGGAGGGGCAATCGGCCGGCAACACGCGCATGACGTCGTCTATGACGCGGCGCAGGCGGCATTTGTCCAGGGCGTGCCCTTCGCCGAGTTGCAGGCCGCGACCCGAGGGTCGTCGCCCATCTCGAAAGGCCGGCCATCGACGCGCTGCTGGACCCCACCCACTATACCGGACTTTGCGCCGAACTGGCGCGTACCGGCGCGCAGCGCGTGCGGGATGGCGCCACGGCATTGCTGCCGCGTGCCGCCTGAGGCCGCGCGGTCAGTCCACTAGGCGCAGCACCGGCGGGTCGGCGGTGGGGTCCAGTTCGACCATCGCGCCATCAGGGATAGTTTGGGTGATGTCGACCGCGAAACCCGACATCATGGTGCTGCCGGCGAAGGCCGCGCCCTGGACCATGATCGGGTTGACGGTGTTGAACACCAGGGCGGCCGGGACGATGCCGCGGGCGGCCATTTCGCGCAGCATCCAGGCGGTGGCGACGCCGCCCTTGGCGCGGTCGAGCACCAGCACCAAGTCTACATAGGCGCGGCCGGCCAGCTTGTGCTCTGGGCGGGAGAACACGCCGGCGATGCGGTCGAGGTCGTAGCGGGCGGAGAAGCCGTCGCTGGCCACCAGGGCGCGGCCGCGCACCTTCGTGCCCATGGCGGCGGTGGCGGTGAAGATGCGGTCCTCGCTCATGCCAGCCTCCCCGTGCAGGCCGCGGCCACGCAGGCTTCGACCGAGAGCAGCGCCGGGCGATAGCCGTAGCCGCCGATGATATTGGCGAGCTTGGCCGATGGCGTGGCCAGACTGCGCCAGTCATTCGCCTCGCCGAGTTCGCGCGCGTAGCTCTGGTAGAAGCACATGCCGGACAGCACGGTGCCGCCGGCTGCCTCGATGCGCGCGGTCAGGCCCATGCGGTCGGCGTCGGGCTTGACCTGCGGGCTGGTGACCGCGAGCAGCGGCACCGTCACGCGGCGGCCGTCCAGCAGGGCGGCGAGGGATTGCATTTCCATCAGACTGAGCTGGGGTGCTGAGAACACCACCACGTCCACGGTGTCGCCGCTGTGCCCGTAGCCGCCCAGCAGGGCGCGGACGTCGGCGGCGCCGATGCGGGTGGCGGCGGGCACGCCGGCGGGGAACAAATCGGCCAGGCGGGCGGCCTCGGGCGTCACGCCCTCGATATGGAACAGCGCCACTGAGCCGAAGCTGGCCATCGCCGCGCCGAAATGCTTCAGCTCGTCCGAACCCGGCACGCGGTCCAGCCCGGTGATCACCGGCACCTGCCAGTAATCGCCTGCCAGCTTGCCGATCACCCCGCCCAGCGCGCCCCATTCGTGCAGGCCGGCCGGTGTCCAGTCGAGCTGTACCAGTTTGGTGCCGCTGCGGTGGCGGTCCAGGTGGTAGCCGTAGCGCGGGGTGCGCCCGGTCAGTGCCGCGGCCAGCGCCGACGGGCCGCCCTCGAAATTCGAGCGCGCCCCCAGCACGGAATTGCAATAAATCACCACGCCGGTATCGCCGTAGGCGACGTGCTCGCCCAGCACCGGCGGCATGATCGTCTGGTAGGTGACACAGGTGTCGGTCATCAGCACGTCCAGCGCTTCAAAGGCGGCGATGGCGCGGCGTTCCAGGCTCAGCATCCAGTCGGCCTGTCGCAGCCGGCCGGCGGCGTTGAAATCGGTGCCGCGCGGGTCGGTCATGGTGGGCACGCGCACGCGGCGCTGTTCGGCCGGCAGGGTGGCCAGGTGTTCCAGCCAGGCCACGCCGGCCTCGCCGAGCGATTCGGTGTCGGCCATGATGTGCGCCTGGTCGATGCGCACGAGGTCGGCGGCGCCGAGATAGGCGCCGACGGCCAGTTGGTGCTCGATTGCCCATTGCCGCGCCGGACCCTGCGCGCCGGCCAGCATTGCCTGGGCCTCGGCGTCCAGCGCCGGTGTGCGCGCGCTCATGCCGCGAAACTCGACCGCATCTGCGCCGCCCAGAATCCGTTCAGCAGCACCACCACCCAGAGCGAGCCGAACCGGCCGAGCACGGAATTGTCGGCGCGGAAGCGGATGAAGCTGACATCGAGGTGCACCTTGTCGGCGGTGGCGGCGACCGGGACGCGGCGGTCCCAGGCGCTGTGGTGCCAGCCATCGCCGGCGCGGCCGAGGAAATCGGCGAAGTAGCTCTCCGGCCCCTGCCAGACGCGCATCGTGCCGCCGGACAGCCGGTAATGCGGAAAATGCAGCGTGGCGGCCAGCGCGCCGGCATCTCGGGCGTTCAGGGCTGCCATGTGGCGGTCCAGCACGGTGATCGCCGCGGCGATTGCGGGTTCGTCCATTGGCGTGTCCTTCATGCGGGGGCGGCGATCAGATAGATCGGGCTGGACCAGGCCTGGTGCCCGTCCGCCTGGGTGACGCGGACGAACACCGGCAGGTCGGCGGGGCCGACGTGGGTGACGTCATGGGTGAACGTCACGCGCGTCGGCAATTCCTCGGGCAGGCGATACAGCGCCACGGCGCGGTCCAGCCCGCCGAATTGCAGCCGCACGCCGGCACGGTCCAGCGACGCGGCGGGGAAGCGGCCGCCGCCGAGATGGGTTTCGATGACCAGTTCCTCGGCTTGGCCATCCGCCAGCCAGAGGTCGATCCCGGCCATGTTGCCGGTGGTGACCGACCGCCAGGTCAGGCGCGTTCCCGGGTCGGGTTGCTCCAGCGGCTGCTCGGGGTTGAGGAAGTTGACCGG
>JAYTQP010000156.1:0-4553 GCA_043746675.1 Rhodospirillales bacterium
TTCCATGACATCAGCTTTGTGGAGGCCACCCCGCGCTACGATGCCAAGAACAAATTCACCGTAACCATCGAACTCACCGATTTTTCCGTCTACTACAACCAGGGCGCTGCCGAGGCTGCCATCGCCGCCATCAAGCCGGGCAAGTCGGAAATCATCTGCGAACAGGGCCAGCTTTACAAAATCGGCAAATCCAAGGACGGCATCGTCAGCAAGGACCGCCTGACCAAATCATGGTCGGACTGGGTGGATTACTGGGCCGTCGATTTCGACTACATGAGCCGCAAGGAGATTATCAAAATCGCCACCGACGCCGGCGTGACTGACGCGCCGGGGACCGAATTTGAGGAACGTTGGACCGGCGGCTATATTTTCGAAAACGAATGGCAAAGCTTCCGCACCCGCCAGAGCCGCACTCTGGACATGACCACTGCGCCCCACACCTACGACCGCCCTGGCCGCTACGTTGTCGCGGTCAAGGTCATCGACATTTTCGGCAATGACACGATGACCCTTGTCCCGGTCACTGTCGGCTGATCGATCATTGTTTTCGCTGTTCGTTAGATCGCTTGATGCGTTGAATAGGACGCCTACGGGTAGAAAGTTTTTGCTTCTTTTTCCAAAAAGAAGCGCTTCCCTTCACCGGCTCATCATCACCGGCAGTTTCGAGTTTTCCAGCACATGCCGGGTCACCCCGCCGAGAATGAGCTGGCGCAGGCGGGAATGCGAGTAGGCGCCCATCGAGAGCAGGTCGCAGCCGAAATCGTTGGCGCCTTTCAGCAGGCCGGCGCCGACGTCGCGATCGACCGGACGGAAGGTGGCGATATCGGCGTTGACCCCGTGCAGTGCGAGATAGGTGATCAGGTCGGCCGCTTGCGGGCCGCGGCGGTGATATTCTTCCGCGGTCAGCACCCGCACACCCTCGGCGTTGCGCATCCATGGCAGTGCGGCGAGCACGGCGGCGGCCGATTCGGCGGTGCCGTTCCAGGCCACGCACACCCGCTTGCCGATATTGGCCGGGGTAACCTGCGGGGAGATCAGCACCGGCCGGCCGCTGTCGAACAGCACCGCATGCAGCGCGTCCGACGATGAAACATCTTCGCCCGCTTCGGGGTGCGGCACGATGGTGAGGTCGGCGAGGCGCGCCTGCTGGGCAACCAGGTCTTCCTCCCGGCCGGTGATGGTGGCGAAGCTGGCGGTGGCGGTTTCCGAACCCCAGCGGCCGGGCGCGAGCATCACGTTATGCTGGGCGACGAAGCGGTCGAACATGCTGTGCACGGCGTGGGCGCGGTCGGTGCTTTCCTTTTCGGTGGCCGACATCATTTCCTCGATCATCGCGCCGGACAGGCCTTCCCCGGCCAACGGGGCAACGTCGCGGCTGTCGATGCGGACATGCAGCGCGGTAACGTGGGCTTTCCAGATGTTGGCGATGGTCAATGCGGTGGACAAAGCCGCCTCGCCGGCCGCGGTGCCGGTGAGCGGCAGCAGGATTTTGCGAATGGCCATGGCGGTTCTCCTTGTCGTTTGGCGTCAGCGCCCAGTGTCTAGCACATCGGCATCGCGCAGGGCAGCTACAACCGCGCTGCATGCGGAGGCACCGTCGGTGGCGTCCACCGCCAGCCAGGTTCCAGCCTCCGGCCGGCTTTGCGCGGCGCGCCGCAACACGGCGACATCGGCATCCGAAGCATCGTTCACACGGGCGGCAATGCGGGCTTCCAGCAGCGCCAGCGGGGCGTGCAGCCAGATGCCGAGAAACCGATGCGACCCAGCGGCGGCGGCCAGCATGGCGCGGTCGGCCGGGGCCATAAAGGTGGCGTCGGCGATCACCGCCTGGCCAGCATCGGCCAGGCTTCGCACCGCGGCGGCCAGTTCGGCGATCACGGCGCGACTGGCGGCTTTGCGGTAGGCGGCGGACGGCAGTTTCTGCTCCGGCGCCGCGCCATGCTGGCGTTTGCGGATTTCGTCGCTGCGCACGATCACCGCGCCGGGCGCGGGGCCGAGGGTCGGCGCGATTGCGCGGGCAAGGGTGGATTTGCCGGTGCCGGGCAGCCCGCCGATGCCGATCACGATTGCCGGTCCCGGCGCCAGGCTGGCATCCGCCCGCGCGCGGGCGGAGGCATGGTCGGCGGCGGCACGGACGGCGGCGGCGCGATCGGGATGGCCGCTGCGCTGTTCGACATCGGCGCGCACCATGGCGCGGTTCGACAGGATCGGTTTCAGGCCCCGCACCAGCCCCCAATTCCCGGTACGGGCAAGATAGCGGTTCAGCACCCGGTTGGCGGCGGCGCGGTCGAGCCTGGCTTCGAGGTCCATCAGCAGGAAGCCGAGATCGTCGCCGAGGTCGAATTCGGTCAGCAGCCAGTCCGCGCCATCGGCCCGCGCGGTGGTGATGCCGGCCTGCCATTGGGCGATGGCGGCGTCCGTCGGGCCGACGCGGTAGGCAGCAACCGCATCGGCGAGCTGGTCGAGCAGGGTTGGGGTGGTCATTTTTCCGCCAGCGCCAGCGCGCGGGCATAGACCTGCTTGCGCGGGCGCCCGGTCGCGGCGGTCACCTCGGCCACCGCCTGTTTCAGGCTGTTGCTTGCCAACGCTTCACGCAGTTTGCCGTCGAGGTCGATGTCGTCGTCGGGTTCGGTCGGTGCCGGGCCGACCAGCAAGCACACCTCGCCGCGAGGGGCGGTTTCCGCATAGCGCGCCGCCAGTGCCGCGAGTGGCGCGCGCACCACCTGTTCGAAATGCTTGGTCAGTTCGCGCGCCAGCACCGCCGGGCGGTCGCCGAATACCGTGTGCAGGTCGGCAAGGGTTTCGCCGGCGCGGTGCGGCGCCTCATACCAGATCAGCGTGGCGGACAGGCCGGCGCGTTCGGCGGCGCGCAGGCGGGTGAAGGCGGCGCGGCGGGCGGCGCCACGCGGCGGCGGAAAGCCGAGGAACAGAAACGGGTGCGGCGGCAGGCCGGAAAGCGTGAGCGCCATTACCGCCGCGTTCGGGCCGGGCAGGGCAGATACGGGCAGCCCGGCTGCCAGCACGGCGCGCACCAGCCGGTAGCCGGGGTCCGACACCAACGGCGTGCCGGCGTCTGAAACCAGCGCGATGCGCATGCCGGCGCGCAATTCGTCCAGCAGACCGGGGATGCGCTGATCCTCGTTATGATCGTGCAAGGCCGCCAGTTTGGTCTGCACGCCATGAACCGCGAGCAATCGCGCGGTGGTTCTGGTATCCTCACACAGTACTAGGTCGGCCGCGCGCAAGGTGGCGATCGCGCGCAACGTCATATCGCCGAGGTTGCCGATTGGCGTCGGAACCAGCACAAGACCGTCCGGCGGCGCCGATCCCTCGAACGAGGCGGTCAGCATGCGAACAATTCGGGGAGATCGGTGGATGCGTCGGACATGGATACTCCTGGCGGCACTTCTAGCACTGGCAGCCTGCGCCGAGCAGCCCTACGACCGCGCCGGCGCCTGGCCAACTGGCGGCTCCATACTCGGCGGTTCTGGCCAAAGCCCGCGCGGCGTGCCGCCACCGCCCGGCATCTTCCCGCCGGCCAACATTCCCGCGCCCTCCACCAGCGCGCCGGCCGGCCATGGCGTGGCGTTGCTGGTGCCGTTGAGCGGTGCAAACGCCGAACGCGGCCAGGCGCTGGCGCGGGCGGCGAAGCTGGCGTGGCAGGATAGCGGTGCGCCGCCGCTCGATATTCGCGACACCGCCGGCACGCCGGAAGGCGCCGCCGCCGCCGCCGAGGCCGCGATTGCCGCTGGCGCCGGACTGATCCTGGGGCCGTTGACGGCGGGCGAAACCGCCGCCGCGGCCGGCCCGGCGCGCGCCGCCGGCGTTGGTGTGCTGGCCTTCACGTCAGACCCCGCGCAGGCCCAGCCCGGTATATGGCCGCTTGGTATCATGCCCAGCCAGCAGGTGCGCCGGATGGTGGCCGCCGAAATGGCGCAGGGCAAACAACGCTTCGCCGCCGTGTTGCCGGACAATGATTTCGGCCACGCCATGGGCACCGCGCTGCAACAGGCCGCCAGCAGCGCCGGCGCGCCCGATCCGGCCATCCAGTTCCACACCGGCACCACCTCCAGCATCAACGGCATCGTGCGCGACATGTCCGGCTACGCCAGCCGGCGCGGCCCGATCGATGGCCAGATCAAGGCGGCGCGTGCGCTCGGCACCGCCGTAGGCCGCCGCCACGCCATTGCGCTGGCCCGCAGCCCGATCCCGCCGCCGCCGTTCGATGCCATATTGCTGGCCGATAGTGGCGACGCGCTCTCAACCGTGGCAAGCTTGCTACCCTATTACGACCTCGACCCGCCGGCGATCCGGGTGTTCGGCCCGGCCTTGTGGGCATCCCCCAACGCGCGCCGAGACGCGCCGCTGCTGGGCGCCTGGTATGCCGGGCCGGACCCGGCCAGCCGCGCCCAGTTCGATGCACGCTACACCGCCGACGCCGGCACGCCCGCACCGGGGCTGGCGGATTTCGCCTACGATGCCGCCGGGATCGCCAAGGCGCTGGCCAAGGATGGCGGATTTTCCTATGCCGCGCTGTGCCGACCCGAAGGGTT
>JAYTQP010000157.1:0-3740 GCA_043746675.1 Rhodospirillales bacterium
GATGCGTTCGTCACGGGGTCGCGGCAGGTCCACTGAAATGATGGCCCGGATGCGGCCGGGATGGCGGCTCATCACCACCACGCGGTCGGCGAGGAACACTGCCTCCTCGATATCGTGGGTGATGAACACCGCCGTCTTGCGCTCGGCCTGCGGCGCGGTCTCACCCCAGATTCGCAGCAGCTCGATCTGCAGGATCAGCCGCGTCTGTGCGTCGAGCGCGCCCAGCGGCTCGTCCATCAGCAGCACTTCCGGCCCGTTTGCCAGCAGCCGGGCCAGCGCCACGCGCTGACGCATCCCGCCGGAGAGCTGGTGCGGGAACTTCGCCTCCGAGCCGGTGAGCCGGACCAACTCCACGTGCGCGCGCACTCTTTCGTCCACCTGGGCGCGGGTCATGCCGGTACCCGGGGTGCCGTTACGCAAGCCGAAGCCGATATTCTGCGCGACCGTCAGCCACGGGAACAACGCGTAATCCTGGAACATCACGCCGCGGTCCGCACCCGGGCCGCTCACCAACGCGCCGCTCATCTCGATTGTGCCGGCGCTCGGCGTGTCCAGTCCGGCGATGATGTTCATTACTGTGGACTTGCCGCAGCCGGAAGGCCCGACGATGCAGATGAACTCGCCCGCCTGAATCGTGAGGTCCACATCCGTCACTGCAAGGGTACTCCGCATGGTGCGCGGGTCGATGAACGCCTTGGAGACGCCGTGCAGGCGCAGCTTCGGAGAAGAACTGGGCATCATTGTCGTTTCCCCTGTCTCGTCATGCATCGCTTTTCTTAGTGTCCGTTCGGGAAGTCTGCCGGCGGAGGGCCGGCGCGGGATTTTTGCGCCTGGGAAGGCGGGACCGCCGCCATGATGCTGGGACATCATGGCAAGGACCCGACGCGCCCAGGCGCAAAAAGCACCGCCGGACCGACCCGGCAGACTTTCCGGACGGACACTTAGTGTCCGTCCGGGAAATTTGCCTGCGCCGGACTGACATTTACCGCTTCCACGGGACCAGCCGACGCTCGGCGAGGCGGAACACCCGGTCGATTGTCAGCGCCACCAGGCCGACCACGATCATGCAGACCACGATGCCGTTGAGGTCGATGCTGTAGGCATAGAACACGAACATCATCGCGCCGATGCCGCCCGAGCCGCCGCCGCCAGCTTTCGCACCCACCGCAAGCTCCGCCGCGATGATTGCCGTCCAGGCCACGCCCATCGCAAGCCGAGCGCCGAGCAGGATACTGGGCATTGCCGCTGGCAGCACGACTTTGCGCAGGATCCGCAGATCCGACACTCCCATGGTGCGGGACGCCTGCAGCAGCTTGCGGTCCACCTGGATGACCCCGTGCACCGTATTCAGCAGCAGCGGAAAGAAGGCGGCGTAGGCGACGATGGAAACTGACGCGGAGGTGCCCGTGCCAAGCCAGAGGATAGCGATCGGCAGTATCGCCATCGGCGCCACCGGCCGGAAGCCCTCGACAATCGGTTCGACCAGGTGGCGAACAGTGCGGTTGGTCCCCATCGCAACGCCCAGGACGATCCCGAGCAGCAAGGCAACGGCAAAGCCGGCCACGACCCGGCCCAGGCTCTGCAACAGGGCGCCGGGCAAGTCACCGCTGGCGGTGAGCTGCATGAAGGTTGTTACCACATGGGCGGGCGAGGGCGCGCGCATAACGTCCGGCTGCGTCATCGCCCAGACCTGCCAGACGGCGAGCAGTGCAATCGGCAGTGCCAAGGCGCGTGCCGGGGCGGCCCAGCGGGGCTCACGCCGCAGTTCAGCGGACTGGATATTCGTGCCGCTCATGACAGTTGCGTCCCGCGCACCCAGGGCGTAAGCCGGGCCCGCAGCAAGCGCAGCAGCAGGTCGCACGCGTAGCCCACCGCGGACACCACGACGATGTAGGCGAACACATTGGCGCTCATCAGCAGCTCCCGGTACCATTCGATGGAAAAGCCCAGGCCGCTCGGCGAGCCGATCAACTCGGCGGCGATGATGGCGGCCCAGGCGCTGGCGAGGGCGATCCGCACACCGACCATGATCGTCGGCACCGCACCAGGCAGCACCACCAGGCGAATGATGCGCGACCGGGGCACGCCCATGGTGCGGGCGGCGGCGATGAGCGTGCGGTCGGTGCCACGCACGCCGGCCACCGTGTTCAGCAGGATCGGAAAGAAGGCGACGTAGGCCATAATGAACACTGGCAGCGTCCCGCCGATGCCGAAGATGAAAAGCGCCAGCGGGATCCATGCAATTCCGGAGATCGGCCGGAGCATCTCCATCAGCGGGTCTATGTAGCTATTCACACGCGGGCTCAGCCCCATGGCGAAGCCAAGCGGCACGGCAAGCACTGTCGCCACGCCCATGCTGATAAGCAGGCGTTGGAAACTGATCCAGGTGTTGTCGAACAGCTCGCCGCTTTGGGCCAAATCAACCAGGGCCAAGAACACCGCCGGCGGGGTGGGGAGCTGGATCGGGCTTGCCGTCCATAGGGCGACCGCCCACCACAGCAACAAAAAACAGGCGACCGAAAGCACGGAAATGGCGGCCGGGTGGCCCAATATCAGGCGCGCCGTTCCTGGCACTGTCAGGGGCAGCGGCAGCGGCGCAACCGGCGATATCGACGCCATGGCGCGCGCCGCCGCGCCGTCTTTCCCGGCATCCACCGACCGTGGATCGCGGGTTTTCGCGACGCCTTGCACCTTCGCTTCCTCCTCAGGAAGTTCTAATCCTATATATGATCATGAAAAGTACTTGTCAATCAACTTTACATGTCAGTTAGCGCGTGACGGCCAGAAAACCGCCGTCGACATAAATCACCTGGCCGTTGATGTAGCTGCCGGCATCCGAGGCGAGCAGCAGGGCGGTGCCGCACAGATCTTCAGGCCTCCCCCACCGCCGGGCGGGCGTCCAGTCGCGGACGAAGTCGTGGAACTCGGCCACGTTGGCTTGGCTGAACTCGGTGATCGTGTAGCCCGGGGCGAGCGCGTTGACCGTGACGCCGGTGCCGCCGAGATCCGCCGCCATCGCGCGCGTCATGCCATGGATCGCGTTCTTGGCCGTCACGTATGGCGTCAGCAGCGGGCGCGAGACGTGGCCCATGATTGAGCCGAGATTGATGATCCGGCCGCCACCCTGCGCCACCATGATGCGCGCGGCCTGCTGGGCAACGCAGAAGCAGGCCGTGACGTCGATGTCGATCACCCGCTTCCACTCTGCGAGCGACAGCTCCAGCATGTGCTTGCGGACGATGATCGCGGCGTTATTGACCACCACATCCAGCCGACCGAAATCCTGTTTCGTTCCGATGATGGCGTCGGCTACCGCAGCCTCGTCAGTGAGGTCGAAAACCCGAGTGGTTACGCTGGCGCCGGCCTTGCGGAGCGTTTCTGCCCGAACCTCGACCGCTGCGGCGTCGCGGTCAACCAGCACCAGCCTCGCGCCTGCCGCGGCGAAGCCTTGCGCCAGGCCGAGCGCGATTCCGCCCGCCCCGCCGGTCATCAACACGACCCTCCCTTCGAGTGAGAACAGCTTCGCGGGTGCAAGATGTTGAAACATTTGGCCTTTGACTCCGGATGCGTTAAACAAGGCGACTGGGAACCGTTTCTCCCGCCCGGAAGCGGGCGAAGCTGTCCAGCAGCATTACCCCCATCCGCAGCCGAGTCTCGATGGTGGAACTGCCCTGATGCGGCTGCAGAAAAACGTTCGGCAGGCGAAGATAGCCTGGGTGGATTGCCGGCTCACCACGGAA
>JAYTQP010000158.1:0-2396 GCA_043746675.1 Rhodospirillales bacterium
GCCTTGCGGCCGGTGATTTCCTCCTGCTCGCCGATGGCAGTTTCCTGGCTTTCGGCGTCATCGACCAGCCAGTCCTGCCATTCGCCCTCGCTGTCGGCCCGCAAGGGCGCATTCAGGCTGTGGTCGGGCGCCGCCAGCCGGCGGTTCATGTTGATAACGTCCTGTTCCGGCACCGCGAGCGCGTGAGCGATCTTTGCCACCTGCTCGGGTTGCAAGTCGCCGTCGTCGATCGCCTGCATCTGGCCCTTCAGGCGGCGCAGATTGAAGAACAACTTCTTCTGCGCCGCGGTGGTGCCCATTTTCACCAGCGACCAGCTATGCAGGATATATTCCTGGATGGCGGCACGGATCCACCACATCGCGTAGGTCGCCAGCCGGAAGCCGCGATCGGGGTCGAAACGCTTGACCGCCTGCATCATGCCGACATTGCCCTCGCTGATCAGCTCGCCGATCGGCAGGCCGTAGCCGCGATAGCCCATGGCAATCTTGGCGACCAGGCGCAGATGCGACGTGACCAGCCGGTGTGCGGAGTCCATATCTTCGCTGTCGCGCCAGTTTTTCGACAGCCGCAGTTCCTCTTCCGGCGTCAGCATCGGAAATTTGCGGATTTCCTGCAAATAGCGGGTGAGGTTGCCCTCGGGGGCGACATTGATCACGGAAGCAGCCATGTGAGGCTCCTGTGCAGCATATGGTGAGCGCCCTGCCCGGAATGGCACAGGTGACTGACCAGGTACGGGCCGGGTGGGTGCCGACCTTCGGTGATACGAAGGACCCTGGCGCGACCACGGCGGCTCCTGAACGGCAGCCTGCCGGTGTCCGGTCCTGCGAGCGCGGCACCGAGGCCACGGATCGCTATTTGCGTAAGGAACTTCATACAGGACAAATCTGGTCCGGTCAATATTCCTGTGCCGTTGCGCCGGGATTAAGTTCTTGAAAGGTTCTCCCAGGCGGCGGCCGGGAGGTTCAATAAAGTGAACAATTCCAGCATGTCGGCCGGCGGCCGGGTGGTGAAGGTGAGCGGCTTGCGGGTGCGCGGATGGGCGAAGCCGAGGCGAAATGCGTGCAGCGCCTGGCGCGGAAAATCCAGCATGCGGCCGCGCAACGGCGCATCCAATCCCTTGGCGGCGGCGGGAATCCGGCGAAGATAGACGGGATCGCCGACCAGCGGATGGCCGTTGGCGGACAGATGCACGCGGATCTGGTGCGTGCGCCCGGTGGCCAGCCGGCATTCCAGCAGGGCAGCGGCCAGCGCATGGTTGGCCAGCGTGCGGTAATGGGTCAGCGCGGCCTTGCCGCCGACGCCGCGCACCGCCATCCGCTTGCGGTCACGCGGATCGCGGCCAATGGCGCCGGCGATGTCGCCGGCCGATGGCGACGGCAGGCCCCAGACCAGCGCAAGATAGGCGCGGTCGAGGTCGCGCGCGGCGAATGTCTGGGTCAGCGCGGCGTTGGCCAGTTCGGTCTTGGCGACCACCATCACGCCGGAGGTGTCCTTGTCCAGCCGATGCACAATGCCGGGCCGGCGTTCACTGCCAATGCCGGTCAGGCCGTCGCCGCAATGGGCAATCAACGCGTTAACCAGCGTGCCGTCATAATTGCCGGGGGCGGGATGCACGACGAGGCCGGCCGGCTTGTCCAGCACGATCAGGTCGGCATCTTCATAGAGAATATTCAGGTCCATTGCCTGGCCGAGCGGCGTCGCCGGCAGCGGCGCCGGCGCGGCCACCAGATAGAGGCCGGCGCGCACCGCTTCCGCCGGTTCGCGCAGCACAATGCCGTCGCGGGTGACGTGGCCAGCCTCGATCAGGGCTTTCAGGCGCGAGCGTGAGGTCGCCGCCAGCGCGTCGGCGAGAAACCGATCGACCCGCTTGCCCCGATCCTCCGGGCCGGCGATGACAGCGAGCGGTTCGGGCGACTCGGGGGACATAAGCCGGGATAGAACACGCCGACAGATTGGGGAAGCGAGATGCGCGGGTTGAAGATTCTGACCGTGGTGATGGCGGTGCTGATCGTGGTGGGCGTGGTGACGCTGGGGGTGGTGATGACAAGGCGGCTGGGCGGGCTGGTGGCGGGCGCGGCGGACACAAGGCTGGGCGAGCCGGACGGCACCGAAATCGCCGGCATCGCCGCCACCGCCGACCGCGTGGCCCTGCAACTGCGCGGTGGCGGGCCGGACCGCGTGGTGCTGGTGGATGCCAAAACCGGCAAACCGGTCGGGCGGATCATTGTGGGCAAATAGCGCGGCGGAAATGGGGGTTGCTGGCATTGCCGGTTGGGAATAGAACGCCCCGCTTCCGGCCCAGTGCTGTCCCGTTCGTCTAGAGGCCTAGGACGGCGCCCTCTCACGGCGCTAACAGGGGTTCGAATCCCCTACGGGACGCCAAATGCGCCTTGCG
>JAYTQP010000159.1:0-2638 GCA_043746675.1 Rhodospirillales bacterium
GTACAAGGCCTTGGATTCGTCCAGCCCGTCGTAGCACTGCATCCGGATCAGCGGCAGCCCGAGATGCTGCGCGGTCGCCTTCGCCAGCTCGGTCTTGCCGACCCCCGCCGGCCCTTCCACCAGAATCGGCTTCTGCAACCGGACCGCCAGAAACAATGCGGTGGAAATCTGCCGGGACGGAATATACCCGACCGACGCCAATCCAGTATCGACGCTGGCAATGCTGGGCAATAATAATTCGAGGCTCTGTTTCACGATGCGCTCTACCTTGGCTTGGACCCGTTGATCCTGCCTAACCCGATTTTTCCAACCGCACGAGAGAACATGTCCGTTCCAATGCGCAGGGCAGCATCCGTCTTACTGCAAGGCTGTCCGCCGCCTACAGCGCGGACCGATGAATGCGCCCGGCCTGAATAACCGCACGGATATTTTGCCCGGGATGCGCCAGCAAGGCGACATTTTCCAGCGGATTGCCGTCCACGATCAGCAGATCGGCGATCGCGTCCGCGGCCACCACGCCGAGCTTCCCCGCCATCCCCACCAGCCTGGCCGCCACCGTCGTCGCGCTCGCCAGGATCGAGCGGCTATCGAGAATATTGGCGCGGATCGCAAATTCCTCGGATTGCCGAACCTGAGTCTCGCCCAGCAGATCCGTCCCGTACGCCATTTCCACCCCGGCATCACGCAAGATGGACAGGCTGCGCAGCCCGCCCTGGCGCACGTCTTCGATCTTGGTGATGGACGCCGCCGGCAGCCCAAAGCGCGGCCCGTCCTCCGCCAGCGCCTCGAACGTCACCAGGGTCGGCACCGCCACGCAGCCGGCCGCCGCCGCCATCCGCGCGGTACTGGCGTCGATCAGATTGCAATGCTCCAGGCTGTGCACCCCGCAGCGCACCGCACGGGCAATCGCGTCGGCGGTATAAAGATGCGCCGACACATAAGTTTGGGCGTCCTTCGCTTCCTGCACGATCACCAGCATTTCCGCCTCCGAATAGCCCTGCCAGGCAATCGGATCAGTCGGCGAGGACACCCCGCCATTGGCCATGATCTTGATGAACTGCGCGCCCTGCCGCAGTTCCTGCCGCGCCGCCCGGCGCACCTCGTCCACCCCATCGGCGATCCGCCCGAGCAGGCCGAACTTCGCCAGATACCGGTCCGGATCGCGGCCATCATGGCGTTCGCGGTAGTCGGTGTGGCCGCCGGTGCGCGACAACGCCTTACCGCACTGGATCAGCCGCGGACCCACCGCCAGCCCCTGCGCCAGCGCCTCTGCCAACGGAAACATCGCGCCGCCGACATCGCGCACCGTGGTGAACCCGCGATCCAGATACCCTTTCAGAATCGGCAGGCTGCGCAGCAAGGCCGTGCTGTCCGGCAACGCCGCATTGGCAGTCAGGTTCATCATGCTGGCGACCACATGCACGTGGCAGTCGATCAGCCCCGGCATCACCGTCCGGCCCTTCACGTCGATCACCACCCGGTCCGCCGCCGCCACCGGCCTTGCCGCGAGGTCTTTGATGATGCCGTCTTCGATCAGCACGTGGCCGCTGACCGGTTCGGGCAGGGTGGCGTCGACGATGCTGGCGTTGGCGAGCAGAAGTTGCATGCGTGGGAATCCCTCAAAAATCCGTTCCCGCCACGGTAGCGCAACCACGCCGCCAGCCAAATCCGCGACCCGCAGAGCAAAACGCTTAGTAATGCGCCCTACGCAACGCAGCTATTGATCTCTTGCGTGGGCATTGGCATGATATTGTTTCTGTGGCGACACGCCACGTCCAATCGGGAGTCCAAAAATGCAATTTCGTTTCACTGGCGCGCTTGTCGCCGGTGCCATGCTGTCGCTGACGGCGACGGCGTCGTTCGCTCAATCCGGTTCACCCACCATTGACGCGATCGTCAAACGTGGCGAGCTGGTGTGTGGCGTGTCCGGTGCCACCGCCGGGTTTTCGTTGCCCGACAGCCAAGGCGTGATGCGCGGCCTCGACGCCGACCATTGCCGCACCGTCGCCGCCGCGATCCTGGGTGACGCCACCAAGATCAAGTTTGCCCCGGTTACCACCCAGGCCCGCTTCACCGCGCTGCAGGCTGGTGAGGTGGACATGCTCTATCGTTCCACCACCTGGACCCTCGGCCGTGAAGCTTTGCTCGGCGCCGCCTTCGCCAGCGTGACCTTCTATGACGGCACCGGCTTCCTGGTGAAAAAGGCCGGCGGCGTGAAAAGCGCCAAGGAAATGGACGGCGCCACCATCTGCGTGCAGCCAGGCTCCACGACCGAATTGGCGATCGCCGACTACTACCGCGTCAACAACATGAAGTTCACCCCGATCCTGATCCAGGATCTGAGCGAATTGCAGGGCGCGTTCGAATCCGGCCGCTGCGATGCCTACTCGACCGATGCCTCCGCGCTCGCCGGCTACCGCTTCCAGAAAGGCGACAAAGCGAACGACTACGTGCTGCTGCCCGAGATTATCAGCAAGGAACCGCTCGGCGGAATGGTCCGCAAAGGCGACGACAAGTTCTTCGACCTGGTGCGCTGGACCTGACCACCCATCAGTTTTATCCTGACGCCCAGAGTGGCGGCAACGGTAGTGCGAATGCGACGAGCCTTACGATACGTCGCAGACCTCGGGTGAACCAT
>JAYTQP010000160.1:0-4791 GCA_043746675.1 Rhodospirillales bacterium
CGCGGCACCAGCCGCATCCCGCCGACCAGCATCGCGGCGATCAGAAACCCGCTCTGCCCGAACGCGATCGTCGCCGCCGTCGCCGGCGCCAGCAGGATCAGCAGCCGCGCGCGCGGCGCCACCCACAGCAGCAGCGCCAGCGTGGCGGCCATCCAAAGCAGATAGGCCGGCGCGTAGCCGAACCAGCCCAGCGGCCAGATCAACAGCAGAAAATGCGGCGGGAAGGCGAACGGCAACGGCGACGGACGGGTCGGGTCGCGCCCCAACGCCAATTCGCCGCGCCAGAGATGCGCCTGATCGTAGACCGACTGCGCGCCATCCTGCATCGCGATCCGGGCATACGACCACAGCGAATGGAAATCGGTATGCACCGGCGGATCGGCCAGCGTCTCGCGCACCGCCTGCACGATGTTGGACAGCAGATAGCTGAACCCGCCCGCCGCCAGCAGCAGCCCGATCAGGCGGCCGCGCCGATCGGCCCGCCAAACCGGCACGCACACGCCGCGCAACACCCATTGCATCGCGCCACCCTCTCCCCGTAAACCCGGTCCCGCGCGAAATCCGGTCTCGCGCGCCGGCACCATGCCCGTCAACGTCAACAGGAACGCTAAAAGATGCGCCGTTACAAGATCGCCTCGATCCCCGCTGACGGCATCGGGCCGGAGGTAATCGCCGCCGGGCTGGAAGCGCTCGACGCATTGGCCACCCGCGACGGCGGCTTCGCGCTCGACGTCACCCACCTCGACTGGTCATCCGCATACTACCGCAAGCACGGCGTGTTCATGCCGCCGGACGCGCTCGACCAGTTGAAGCCGATGGACGCGATTTATTTCGGCGCCGTCGGCGCGCAGGACATCCCCGACCATATCAGCCTCTGGGGCCTGCGCCTGCCGATCTGCCAGGGCTTCGACCAATATGCCAACATCCGCCCCACCCGCATCCTGCCCGGCGTCACCTCGCCGCTGCGCGATCGCGGCCCCGGCGATCTCGACTGGCTCATCATCCGCGAAAACAGCGAAGGCGAATACGCCGGCAACGGCGGCCGCACCCATCGCGGCCTGCCGGAGGAGGTCGCCACCGAGGTCGCCATCTTCACCCGCGTCGGGGTGGAACGCATCATGCGCTTTGCCTTCGCCTGCGCCCAGGCGCGGCCGCAAAAGCACATCACCATCGTCACCAAGTCCAACGCGCAACGCTTCGGCATGGTAATGTGGGACGAAATCGCCCTCGAAGTCGCCGCCGATTTCCCCGACGTTCGCTGGGACAAGGAACTGGTCGACGCCATGACCATGCGCATGGTGCGCAAGCCCGGCTCGCTCGATACCATCGTCGCCACCAACCTGCACGCCGATATCCTGTCCGATCTCGCCGCCGCGCTGGCCGGCAGCCTCGGCGTGGCGCCCACCGGCAACGTCGATCCGCAGCGCCGCTACCCCAGCATGTTCGAACCCATCCACGGCTCGGCCTTCGACATCACCGGCCTGGGCATCGCCAACCCGGTCGCCAGCTTCTGGACCGCCGCCCTGATGCTCGACCATCTCGGCGAACGCCTGGCCGCGGCGACGCTGATGGCAGCGGTCGAAACCGTCTGCGCCGCCGGCGTCCTGACCCCGGACCTCGGCGGCAGCGCCACCACACGCGACGTAACCCGCGCGGTCTGCGCGGCAATCAAGGGCGACAACGTTGCCCCGGGATGAACGTAGCCCCGCGCTGAACGTAGCCCCGCGCTGAACGTAGCGGGGTGTAAAATTTCAAGCGCAGCCCCATGTCACCTGCGCGGAAGGTCCCGATGGGCTGAGCCGCGCTTCAATGTCCTGGGAGAAACGACGATGTCACGGGTTTCATTTGCCGCCGCCTTGTTCGCCGCCGGCCTGCTGGCCACCGCCGCGCGCGCCGAGATGATCGATTTTCACGCCACCATGGCCGGCGCCAGCGAAGTTCCGGCGCACGCCGTGCCCGGCACCGGCAAGGTCGTGGCGGCCTTGGACACCGTCAGCAAAAAACTTAGCTACACTATTACTTATTCCGGCCTGACCGGACCCGCCAAGGCGGCGCATTTCCACGGTCCGGCGGTGGTTGGCACAAATGCCGGCGTGGTGGTACCGTTCAAGGCTCCGGCCAGCCCGATCAAGGGCAGCGCGACGCTGACCGACGCGCAAATCGTCGATCTCGAAGCCGGCAAATGGTATGTCAACGTCCACACCGCCGCCAACCCCGGCGGCGAGCTGCGCGGCCAGATGATGCGCGGCAAATAAGCCACGCGCCAATACGCAACGCCAAGCCAACCCTCGCCGGCCCGGATTTGGGGGCCGGCGAGGTGCGGTAATCCGCTGGAACTGTACTGCACGCCGGTCCATTGCAATGAACTGAAACGGCCTCGCCCGCGGTCGATACCAAGAAGAAGGAGCTTGTTGGCGACTTCAAGAACGACGGCCGCGAATGGCGTCCGCGCGGCGACCCCGAGGCGGTGCGCGTGCATAACTTGCTGATCGAGGAGCTCGGTCGTGCCGTGCCTCATGGGATTTGTGAGATCGCAGCCAACGCAGATCGGGTAAGCGTCGGCATCGACCATGACAGCGCGGTCTTCGCGGTGCAGACGATCCGCAGTTGGTGGAAAAATGTTGACGCCAAGCGTTGCCCTGATGCGAAATACCTGACAATCACCGCTGATGGCGGCGGCAGCAACGGCGCGCGCGTTCGTCTATGGAAACGCGCTCTAAGCCCATCTCACCCAAACTTCCCCGACTTCGGAAACCCGTTCGGCGGCAGCTTGCCGGCTTGGGCGCGTTCGCCGAGCCAGGGGCGCAGATCGTTCTCGGTGCGGGTTTTTTCGCCCAGCTTCCAGGTCAGCCCGTCCGCTACTTTGAACGTTTTGATATCGCGCAGGCCGCCGTCTTTGTATTTTTGCAGGATCACCCCCAGCCCGCGCGCCATTTCCGGGATTTGTTCGAGCGGGAACAGCAGCAGCCGTTTGTTGTCGCCGATTGCGGCGACATGGTCGCCTGCCACCGGCAGGCAGAATGCGGCTTCCTCGCCGGGCTTGAGGTTCAGCACGGTTTTGCCGGTGCGTTTTTCCGCCAGCATGTCGTCGGCCTTGGCGATGAAGCCGCGGCCGGAGGAGGTGGCCACCAGATAGCGCGCGGCCTCCCGCCAGATGAACAATTCGGTGACATCGTCCTCGTTGGTCAGTTCGCCCAGCAGGCGCACCGGCTGGCCGTCGCCGCGGCCGCGCGGCAGGTCGGCGGGTTTGAGCGTGTAGGCGCGGCCGTTGGTGGCGAACAGGCAGAGGCGGTCGGTGGTTTCGCAGGGCACCAGGAAGCGCAACCGGTCGCCGTCCTTGAATTTCAGTTCGGCGCCATCGGCCAGATGGCCCTTCAATGCCCGGATCCAGCCTTTTTCGGACAGCACCACGGTCAGCGGTTCGCGTTCCACGAATGCTTCCGAGGTCACCACCACGTCAACCGCCTCGCCCAGCACAGTGCGGCGCGCGCCCAACGGCCCGGTGCCGAACTGCTTGACCTGGGCTTCCAACTCGGTGGAAATCCGCTGCCAGCGCAGCCCGACATCAGCCAGCAGGTTACGCAAATCGCGGCGCTCGCCGGACAGCGCCTTGTGCTCCTTCTTGATCTCGATTTCTTCCAGCCGGCGCAGGCTGCGCAGCCGCATGTTGAGCACGCTGTCGGCCTGCAACGCGGTCAGCTCGAAGGACGCCATCAGGGCTGCCTTCGGTTCGTCCTCGTTGCGGATGATGCGGATCACTTCATCGAGGTTGAGGTAGACCGCCAAAAACCCGTCCAGGATTTCCAGCCGCCGGTCGATCGCCGCCAGCCGGTGTTCGCTGCGCCGGCGCAACACGTCTTCGCGGTGCGCCAGCCATTGCCGCAACACTTCGCGCAAGCCCAGCACGCGCGGGGTGCGATCGGCGGTCAGCACGTTCATGTTCAGCGAAAAGCGGGTTTCCAGTTGGGTGGCGCGAAACAAGGTCGCCATCAGCACGTCCGGTTCGACCCCGCGCACTTTCGGTTCCAGCACCAGCCGGACCCGCTCGTCGCTCTCGTCGCGCACGTCGCCGAGCAGCGGCAGCTTCTTTTCTTCCAGCAGTTGCGCGATCTGCTCGATCAGTCGGGATTTCTGCACCTGGTAGGGAATTTCGGTCACCACGATGACCCAACTGCCCAGCCGTCCGCGCTCGATTTCCCATTTCGCCCGCAGCCGGAAGCCGCCGCGCCCGGTTTCGTAGGATTGCAGCAGGGATGCTTTTTCTTCCACCAAGGTGCCGCCGGTGGGAAAATCCGGGCCGGGCATGTGCGCCAGCAGATCGGCGGTGGTGGCATCGGGATGGGTGATCAGGTGGATCGCGGCGGCGCAAACCTCGCCGGCATTGTGCGGCGGGATGGAGGTCGCCATGCCGACCGCGATGCCGGCGGCGCCATTGGCCAGCAGGTTGGGGAAGGCGCCGGGCAGCACCAGCGGCTCGGCTTCCTCGCCGTCGTAGGTGGGGCGGAAATCGACCGCATTTTCGTCGATGCCGGCCAGCAGCGCCTGCGCCACCGCGGTCAGCCGGGCCTCGGTGTAGCGCATCGCGGCGGCGTTATCGCCGTCGATATTGCCGAAATTGCCCTGGCCTTCGACGAGGGGGTAGCGGGCGGCGAATTCCTGTGCCATCCGCACCATCGCGTCGTAGATCGAAGCATCGCCGTGCGGATGGTATTTGCCCATCACGTCGCCGACGATGCGGGCGCATTTCTTGAAGCCGGAGGCCGGGTCCAGCCGAAGCTGGTGCATGGCGTA
>JAYTQP010000161.1:0-3300 GCA_043746675.1 Rhodospirillales bacterium
CGCGATCGCTTATCGTTTCGCCTCTGTGTTGGATTCGCCCCGTTAAAGGTAGCGAACGCGGCAACGGAAATGCGGGCTCTTTCCACCGACCTTTCGTTACGGGCCTTTTCGTTTCATTTTCGTCGCTAGCGACTTGCCGTCAGCCGGGCAGAACGAGGGCGCCAACACCAGGAAAAGATTTTTGACAACAAAGCTGTTGCAAAAATCCCGACTCGGCAGACTCGCACGGTTCAGGCCCTTGGTGAATCGACAGAATGGGTCAAGAGGCCAGCAGCACACACCCCGCACATCCCTTCGGCTTCCACCGTGGCCCCGGTCACGGTGAAGCCGATCCGTTTGGCCGCAGCACTTAGCGCGTGCGCCAGATCATGATCGTCGATTTCGGTCACCTTGCCGCAACTACGGCACAGCAGGAACTGCGCGGCATGGTCGTGCGGCGCCCCATCGACGCAGCCGACGAACGCCGCCAGCCGCTCGATCCGGTGCACAAGCCCCTGTTCCTGCAAGAACTCCAGCGCCCGATAGACCGTCGGCGGGGCGGCCCCCGTGCGATCGGCGCGCAGCCGGTCGAGCAGATCATAGGCCCCGGTCGGCGCCTCGCTTTCCAGCACCAGCCCGAGCACCTGCCGCCGCAGCGCGGTCAGCTTTGTTCCGCGCTGCTCGCAGAGCAGGCTGGCGCGGTCCAGCGCCGCCATGGTACGCGCTGACATCGGCGTGGCATTCACCATATAGTGACCTTCGCAAGGGCTTCCCGCATGCAAACCATACTCGACCAGATCAGCTTTGACGAACGCGGCCTGGTGGCCGCCGTCGCCCAGCAGCACGATACCAATGAGGTGCTGATGCTGGCCTGGATGAACCGCGCAGCCGTCGCCGAAACCCTCGCCACCGGGAAAGTCTGCTATTTCAGCCGCAGCCGCAACGCGCTTTGGCGCAAGGGCGAAACCTCCGGCCAGACGCAGACATTGATCGATCTGCGGCTGGACTGCGACGGCGACACCCTGCTGCTGCTGGTTGATCAAAGCGGCGTCGCCTGCCACACCGGCCGCCGCAACTGCTTTTATCGCGCCGCCCGCGACGGCGTGCTGGTCGAAATCGCCGCGCCTTTGGTCGATCCGCAGGCGCTCTACGGCCACAAGCATGGTTGAACAAACGCCAATCACTGTTCTGACCGGCTTTCTCGGCGCCGGCAAAACCACCTTGCTGAACGCAATGCTGCGCGCGCCAGAACTCGCCAACACCGCTGTTCTGGTCAACGAATTCGGCGAAATCGGCATCGACCATATCCTGGTCGAAAAACTGACCGACGATCTGGCCCTGCTCCCGTCCGGCTGCCTCTGCTGCGCCGTCCGCGGCGACCTGGTGCGCGCTTTGCGCGACCTGCTGCCCCGTATCGATGCCGGTGAAATCCGCCGCGTTCTGGTGGAGACCACCGGCCTCGCCGACCCCGCCCCGATCGTGCAGTCCCTGCTGTCCGATCTCCAGGTCGCGCTGCGCTTCCAACTCGACGGCATCGTGACCGTGCTCGACGCCGTCCACGCCATGGGCCAGTTGGATGCGCACGAAGAAGCCCGCCGCCAGCTCGCCATGGCCGACCGCATCGTGCTGAGCAAAACCGACCTCGCGCCCAATACCGATGCGCTACGCGCCCGCATCCAGGCCATCAACCCCGGCGCCCGCCTGATCACCGCCATCAACGGTGCCGCCAACCCGGCCGATCTGTTGGATTGCGGCCTGTTCGACCTCGCTGGCAAACCGCGCGAAATCGCTGGCTGGATCAACGAAGCCGCCTTCGCCCAGGCCGCCCCCCGCCACGATCCCAGCATCCACAGCTTCTGCCTGACCTACACCGAACCGCTGCACTGGCAGGGCATCGGCACCTGCCTGGAAATGCTGATCGGCACCCAGGGCGAAAATCTGTTGCGGGTGAAAGGCATCCTCAACCTGGTGGGCCAGAACCGCCCGGTCGCCATCCACGGCATCCAGCACATGTTCCACGAACCGGCGCTACTGCCCGCCTGGCCGGACGGCGATCCGCGCACCTCCCGCATCGTCTTCATCACCAAAAACCTCGACCGCGCCACCGTCGCACACGGACTAGCGGCGTTCGAGGCGGCGGCGGCCGGGTAGCCCAGCCCGAGCGCGCCGAAAAGTCAGGCAGCGCGGTCGCGGTTGATGCGCGCCATTGTTTCCGCGACCAGTGGACCCATGGCATCTGGCGGGAATGGGTAGACCGAGCTGACGTTGATCTCGCAAAGCACATAGGTGTCGGCACCTTCAGCGTCCTTCGCGCCGTACAGGAAGTCCGCATCCCACAGCACGGGTAGCTGCGATTTTTCGATTCCCACGATGCGGCACAACGCGCCGACCCACGCGCACTCAAGTTTCTTCTTCAGGCGCTGGAAATCAGGACGCGTCGGTGGAAAGTAGAGCCGCGGACCCGGCAGCGGCGCTTCGCTCGCTGGCGCCCCCACTGGCACGGGATAGAGCATGTTAACGCGTTGCTCGCCGAAGCCTGCGACGCGGTCGCCCACCAGATAGCAGCGCACCATCCCCTCGGGCAGGCGCGGCTGATACGCCTGATCGATCATGCCGGCCGACGCGGCGAAATAATCCCGGCAATGCGAGATAAACGCATCGAGCGGCATCACTTCCTCCGGGCTCCCCCGCTTGGCATGCCTAACGCGGACAGGGGTGTTCAACGACAGCGTCGGCCGTGCCTCGGCCAACTCTACTTTCCATACGCCGTCGCCGCTCTGGCCGCGGAGCTGTTTCAGCACGCGTGGAGCACCCGCGGCAAGGCTCAGCGGAAACTCCGCCCGCATCGCATCGGCATTTGCATAGAAGCGTGTATCGCAACCCCAGCCCATGCTTGCCGTGCGATAAAGCACCTCCTTGGTGCCGATCAGGTCGATCACGTCCGGATGCGTGCTCACGAACACATTTTTCGAGGCGACATCGCGCAGCATTGCGTTCAGTGTTGTTCTGTCGCGGTCACCCTCGACCGGATTGAACCAGACCAACACGCCGTCAACGGTCAGAAGAAGCGCGCGGACGTCCTCGGCGAGCGTGTCAGCGTATGGTGCGCCGATGGTATCGATGCCAGCCAAGCCAAGTGCCTGCGCTGTGTCGGCGTGCCGCGAACGCTCCAGGCTTGTTGCAAGTCCCTGCTTGGGGTCGGCAGGAAAGAGTATCGCGACGCGATGTTGCCGCGTGGTCATGGTCGTGGTGCTCCTCAATCAGCATGGGTTGTGCGCTGCGCGACCGTGCGATGTTGGCGGTCGCACACCGCCGACTGTT
>JAYTQP010000162.1:0-14109 GCA_043746675.1 Rhodospirillales bacterium
TCCCAACGGGCACTTCAGCCCGTTGGGTGAATCGGCCCACAAAATCAACCTAGTGCTTCGACTCATTCGGTACTATCCGAATGAGTCGAAGCACTAGGCGGCCCGGAGCCCCCGGCGCCGAAACCGGGCGGACGGCAAGTGCGCAAGCGCTACGATTGGGAGACCCCGGTCAGCGCGCCGCCTCCGCGCTGGGTGCGGGTGGATCACACCAACCCGATACCCAGAAACGGCTGGGGACGGTGAGGCATTCGTACGTCAATTTTGTTACGATATCGAAACATTCTTCGTTTGCGATGCGGGCGTGCGTGCTTCCAGGGCCGCGATTGCCTGCTGAACCAGTTCCGATATCACTTCCGCCACGCTTTGGATCGCGCCGACCATGCCGACCGATTGGCCGGCCATGACCGAGCCATTCTCAATATCGCCCTCGATCACTGCGCGGCGGAGGGCACCGGCCCAGAAATGTTCGATTTCGAGTTGGGCGGCCTCCTTGGTCAGCTCACCGGCCTGGAAGCGGCGGGCGGTCTCGGCCTGATGGACCAGGAAGCGTTTGGTGCCGGCATTGACCAGTCCGCGCACCGGAATGACCGGGAAGCGTTCGTCGAGTTGCACCGATGGCAGCGCGTCGCGGGCGTTGGCGCGGATGAAGGCGGCCTTGAAGTTAGCGTGGGCGATGCTTTCGGATGTGGCGGCAAAACGGGTGCCGAGCTGGGCGCCGGCCGCGCCCATTTCGAGGTAGGACAGGATGGCCTCGCCCCGGCCAAGGCCTCCGGCGACGAAGATCGGCACGTCGCGCATAAAAGGCAGAATTTCCTGCGCCAGCACGGTGAGCGAGACCGGACCGATATGGCCGCCGGCCTCGCTGCCTTCGATAACGATCGCGTCCGCACCGGAACGGACTAGGCGTTTGGCGAGCACCAAAGCGGGGGCAAAGGCGATCAGCCTGGCGCCGCCATCCTTTACCGCGCGCACCGCGCTGCCAGGCGGGATGCCGCCGGCCAACACGACGTGACCAACCTTGGCGCGCAGGCAAACCTGCACGAGGTCATCGAGCTGCGGGTGCATGGTGATCAGATTGACGCCGAACGGCTTGGCGGTAAGCGCCTGGGTGCCAGCGATTTCAGCTTCCAGCAAAGCCGGGTTCATCGCACCGCAGGCGATCACGCCGAAGCCGCCGGCGTTAGAAATAGCCGCCACCAGGTGGCGCTCGCTCACCCAGCTCATGGCACCTCCCATCAGGGCGAATTCAGTGCCGAGGAATGCGGTGCCGCGCGCCCAGAGCTGAGCGAGGTGTGCGCATGAGGCCGTCATACGGCGTCCAACCCATAAGCGGTGTGCAGGCCGCGCACCGCGAGTTCGATATAGTCGGCGGCGATCAGCACAGAAACTTTGATTTCCGAGGTGGAAATCACCTGAATATTGATGCCGCGTTCGGCCAGCGCCTTGAACATCGTGGTGGCGACGCCGGCATGGCTGCGCATGCCGGTGCCGACGACGCTGATCTTGGCAACATCGGCGTCGGTGGTGACCTCGGCATAGCCGATAGTGGCGATCTGCTCGGCCAGAATTGCCTTGGCGCGCGGCAAGTCGGCGCGGCCGACGGTGAAGGTCATGTCCGTCATGCCGTCGGCCGACACATTCTGCACGATCATGTCCACGTTCACGCTGGCGTCCGACAGTGGGCCGAAGATGGCGGCGGCGATGCCGGGGCGGTCCGGCACCCGGCGGACGGTGATTTTCGCCTCGTCGCGCGAATATGCGATGCCGGATACGATTGCCTGTTCCACGATTTCGTCCTCATCCACCACCATTGTGCCGGGCAGGTCGCTGCCCAGCAGATTGCCACCCTCGAAGCTGGACAGCACCTGCACCCGCACGCGCTGCTTCATCGCCAGTTCCACGCTGCGGGTCTGAAGAACCTTGGCGCCGACAGAAGCCAGTTCGAGCATTTCCTCATACGCGATTTTGGCCAGTTTGCGCGCTTTGGGCACCATCCGCGGATCGGTGGTGTAGATGCCGTCAACGTCGGTGTAGATATCGCAACGGTCCGCTTTCAGGGCTGCGGCAAGCGCGACGGCCGATGTGTCCGACCCGCCTCGGCCGAGCGTGGTCACCCGGTTGTCCGGACCGATGCCCTGGAAGCCGGCGACCACGGGCACCTGGCCGGCCTGCATGCGGGCGATCAGGGTGCCGCCGTCGATCGCATCGATCCGGGCTTTGCCGTGCGCGCCGTCGGTTTTCAGCGCGATCTGCCAGCCGGCCCACGACCGCGCATCCACCCCGATGGTTTGCAGCGCGATCGCGGTAAGGCCGGAGGTAACCTGTTCGCCGGTGGCGACCACCGCGTCATACTCGCGAGCGTCGTGCAGGGGGGACAGGTCGGTGCAGAATTTGACCAGTTGATTGGTTACGCCGGACATGGCGGAGACGACGACGGCAACCTCGTTGCCAGCCTCGACTTCCCGCTTCACGCGTTCGGCGACATTGCGGATACGGTCGAGATCGGCGACCGAAGTGCCGCCGAACTTCATCACGATACGGGCCATGGTGTCCAAAGCTTAGGTTGCGAGATCGGCGTGGGCGGCACACATACTGGCCCCGACAGGAGGGGGCAACATGGAACATGTAAGGAGCGGGCACGCTGTGCCGCAAACGAGCGTCTCACCGCAGGAAATCGAACATTTCGATGCGCTGGCGGCGGGATGGTGGGACCCGAACGGGCCGATGCGGCCGTTGCACCGGATGAATCCGCTGCGGGTTGGCTGGATGCACGCACGGGTGGGTGGGCCGGCGCACTGGCTGGATGTGGGTTGCGGGGCGGGCCTGGCGGCGGAGGCATTGGCGAAGCTTGGGCACGTGGTGACCGGGGTGGATGCGGCTGCGGCGGCGATCGCGGCAGGGCAGGCACACGCCGAAGGACAAGGGTTGCGGTTGCAGTATCGTGCCGGCGTAGCGGAGGACCTGCTGGCCGAGGGTTTGCACTTTCCAGTCATCTCGGCGCTCGAAGTGATCGAGCACGTGCCCAATCCGGCAGCGTTTCTGGTTACCTTGGCAGAGCTGTTGGAACCGGGCGGCAAACTGTTCGTTTCCACCTTGAACCGGACGCGACGCTCCTGGCTAACCGCAATCGCCGGGGCGGAATATGTGCTGCGGTTGTTACCGGTCGGCACGCACGACTGGAACAAGTTCCTATCCCCAGCAGAGCTGGCTGCCACAGGGCGCGCGGCGGGCTTAAGGCTATTGGAGGTGTCCGGTATGCAACCAGGACCGACGGGTTGGCGGATGACCCGGACTACCGCAGTGAATTACATCGCAGCACTGACACGCTAACTTCGCTCAGCGGCATCGGAAAACTTGACAAATTTGGCGGACCCGAATGGATTCGAACCATCGGCCTTTGCCTTCGGAGGGCAACGCTCTATCCAGCTGAGCTACGGGTCCAGATCTACTGACTAGCGCGAATGTGCCTGGATTGAAAGGGCTTGCCGGGAACAGCGCAGGGCAATTTTGTCGCCTTCGCCAGGCTGCTGGCGGGTCGGACTCAATCCGGATGCTCGGCGGGTCCTGGCCGGCACGGCGTTTGGAACGCGACACAACTTCTGTTTGAGCTGCTGAAGGAGGTCATTCGTGCTTGCCAATCGGTAGCACCTTGCCGGGATTGAGCCGGTTGGCTGGATCAAGCGCGTGTTTGATCGCCTGCATCAGCGCCAGCTCAGTGCCGCCGCGCCAGTCCGGCATCATATAGGGCTTCAACTGGCCAATGCCGTGCTCAGCCGAAAAGCTGCCATCTAACTGCCGCACCACGATGCAAACGGCGTCCATGATCTGATGATCCTGGGCGAGGAAAGCCGTCGTATCCATATCCACCGGCTGCTGCAGATTGAAATGGATGTTGCCGTCGCCCATGTGTCCAAACGGTACCGCTCGAATACCCGGCATCAGCGCGTGGCACGCTGCGGTCGCCAGGCGGATCAGCGCCGGCACTTTGGAAATCGGCACTGAGACATCGTTCTTGACACTGGCCCCTTCGCGCTTCTGACCCTCGGCGTGCTCTTCCCGCAGGCGCCAGATGGCAGCCCGCTGCGCCTCGCTTTCGGCAATCGCTGCATCTTGCACAGTCCCGTCCGCCAAGGCCTCTTCCAACACGGTTTCTAGGCTGGCGCGCAGACCGGCATCCGGTCGCGGGGTAGCCAGTTCTATGAGCACGTAATGCTCGGCGCGAGCGGCCAGCGGCAGCACCGCCCCCGGAATGTGGCGCAACACGAAATCGATGCCCAAGCCGGACATATATTCGAACGCCTGGATCGCCGCTGGATCATGCGCCTGAAAGCGCGCGAACAATGCCAATGCGGCCTCTGGCGAGGCGACCGCGCAAAATGCCACCGCGGTTTCCCGCGGCCGTGGCGCCAACTTCAGCACGGCGGCGGTGATAATCCCGAGCGTGCCCTCGGCACCGACGAACAACTGACGCAGGCAGTAGCCGGTATTGTCCTTCCGCAATCGGCGCAACCCGTGCCAGACCTGCCCATCGGCCAGCACCACTTCCAGTCCCAGCACCAAGTCGCGCGCGTTGCCGTAGCGAACCGTGTTGTTGCCGCCGGCGTTGGTGGCCAGCACGCCGCCGATTTGTGCCGAGCCTTCCGAACTGATCGACAGCGGCAGCAGGCAGCCGGCAGCGGTGGCTGCATCTTGCGCCGCTCGTAAGGTGGCACCAGCCTCGATCGTCAGGGTTAGATCGACCGGGTCGATATCGCGCAGTCGGTTCATCCGCGACAGGCTGATGACCAGTTGATCCCCCGCCGCCGACGGCGTCGCGCCGCCGACCATCGAGGTATTGCCGCCCTGTGGCACCACCGCTACGCCGGCGCGATGGCAAGTCTGCATCACCGCGGCCAGCGCTGCAGTGGTTGCCGGCCGAACCACCGCCGGCGTACGCCCACAATAAAGTCGTCTCCAGTCCTCAACGAACGGCTTCGTATCAACCGGATCGGTAAGCAGACCTTGGCTTCCAACGATCTCGGCAATTTCGGCCAATACGGCGGGGATCTGCGTACGGTCTGACATAACTGTGGTTCCAGGTGGATAATGGACGGCGGGTTGACCCAAATTCACCGCAAGATCAAGCCCAGCCGCACCACTAAAGCCGCCGATGGAGTCGCTAAACTTTACAATTCCATGACGACGCTAAACGCAAGTCGTTGAAAGCACTTAATGGCACGATTTTTGCTAAGATTTGTAAACCAATGTCGATAGGCTGTTCTTATGCTGAAGAACCGTGTGCGGATATTCTTGGTATTAGGGTTTCTGGTGATGATTGCGCCGCCGGAGAGCCGCGCCGCGCTGGTCCAACTCGCGGCAAACGGCCCGAGCACATCGGCTAACGCGGACATCGAGGCTATCGGCACCAGCCTACAACCGGTAACCGACGGCCAATCCATCTGCGTCGACCGCACTCTGTGCGAGAAATGGCGCGAAGGCTTCGATCGTGCCCAAAACGCATTTAACTTTGCGGCGCTTGGGCCGTTTGGTCGTATGACCTTCCTGGTCAACGTCGCCGTCATTACGCTGGGGTTTCTTTGGGCGATGCTCGCCCGCCGCAGCGTGCGCGCCTTCCCGATGCTTCGAAACGAACGTTAGGCGACGTCTCCGGTAGGACCAAGTTGGGGGTTTGAGAAGCACGGATTGCGCCAGCGACGCACGGCGGCGTCCAGCGCTTTGGCGAGGTCGCGCTTTTCAGTATCGCCGAGCACAGCGCCGATTTCTTCAGATCGCTGGCGGGTTTCGATTGTCAATGCCGGCGTGCGGCCGGGGCGTTCGGTCAGTCGAACCCGCAGCCAGCTTGGTTCCAGGCGGATTTCCCGCCGCCGGCCAACGGCGCTGGAGCGGACGATGCGCAAATCCTGCTGGCTCAGCAGAACCAGTTCATTGGCGCGGCCAGCGTGCAAATGCAGCCGCACCAGCCACGCCGCCAGCAGCAATTCCAGCCCGGTGAAGCCCCCCACCGGCCAGGCGCCGAACCAGACGAACAGGCTTGCTGATGCCGCGCAGATCATGCAGATCGCCGCCAGCAGTACCCGCATTACCGGTGGCGACAGGCTGCGGCGCGGAGTGATGATCGCTTCAAAGGCGGCGCTGTGGTCGATTGGCTTGCTCCATTACGACACATGAGCAACATTGCCGCACATGACTAAGCCCCGCAAGACCTTGTCGATGACCCGCGCCCAGGTGCGCAATTTCCTCGCTGTGCTAGCGAAGGCTAACCCGGAGCCGCACAGCGAACTGGATTATCGCGATTCCTACACCTTGCTGGTGGCAGTGGCGCTGTCGGCGCAGGCGACCGACGTTTCGGTGAACAAGGCAACTGTCGGGCTTTTCGCCGAAGCCGCCACGCCGGTTGCGATGGTGGCGCTCGGGGTAGACGGGGTTAGTAAGCACATTCGCACCATTGGCCTCTGGCAGGGCAAGGCAAAGAATGTAGTGGCGCTGTCGCAACAATTGCTCGACCGCCATGGCGGCATCGTGCCGCAGAATCGCGCGGCGCTCGAAGCCTTGCCCGGCGTGGGGCGTAAAACCGCCAACGTGGTGCTCAACGTCGCCTTCGGGGAGCCGACGATGGCCGTCGATACGCATATTTTCCGCCTCGGCAACCGCACCGGCATCGCACCTGGCGCCAATGAACGCGCGGTCGAAGACGCGCTGGTCAAACGCATCCCACCAGACATGCTGCGCCACGCCCACCATTGGCTGATCCTGCTCGGCCGCTACATCTGCAAAGCCCGCCGCCCGGAATGTTGGCGCTGCGCGGTCGCCGAATTCTGCCGATACCCCGCCAAGGAACTCACCCCATGACCGCGATCCGCATCGCCGTGCTGATGTTCAGCCACGAAACCGTCACCTTCCTTCCCAACGACACCGAATTGGCGGACTTCATCTAGCCCGGCTCCCCCGCCGCTGGCGAAGTCCTGCTCTCGGTCGGCCCCAAATCCTACATCGGCGGCTTCGTCAAACTGGCGCGCGAATTTTCAGACGTCGAACTCGTCGGCATCGATTCGCCGCTCTTCCCCAAAACTGGTACCGGCTCCGGCTGGATCACCACCGAAGCGTTCGAACATTTTACCGCCCGCATGGTCGCCGGCCTGCAAGCCCAGGGACCGTTCGCGGGCGTCTATGTCAGCCTACATGGCGCTATGGCTGTGCGCGGCGTGATGCGCCCGGAAGCCGAAATCGCCCGCCGCGTCCGCGCTGTCGTCGGCCCCAGTTGCAAAATCGTCGGTACCTTCGACCCCCACGGAAACGAAGACGAAGCCTTCCTGCAATCGGCGGCCTTCGCCTTCACCTCTCAATATTTCCCGCATTACGACGAATACGTCCAAAGCACCCGTGCCGCCCGCATGCTCATCCGCGCCATCCGTGGCGATTTCGCGCCAACCCACGCGACCGTCAAAGTACCGATCCTGACGCCCACGGTGCTACAATGGACCGGCGCCTCGCCCTGGATGGATCTGGTGCAGCGCGCTTTGACCTGGGAAGCGCGCGAGCCCGACGTGTTCATTAATTTCTTCTTTGGCTTTCCCCGGGCGGATACCCCGGATGCCGGCATGACCTTGCAGGCCACCACCAACGGCGACCAAGCCCTGGCGGAGCGGGTCGCCGACGACATGGCCCAGGCTGCCTGGCGCGCGCGGGACGCCTTGATCTTCTCAACCAAAATCCACGCTATGAAAGAAGGCGTGGCGCTGGCGAAGACGTCGCCGGCAAAAATCGTCCTGGCCGATTGCAGCGATCGTTCGGGCGCCGCGACCTGGCTGCTAGGCGAAATCCTGTTACAGGATCTAGAAAATGTGCTGATCGCCACGGTAAAAGACGGCGACGTGCTGGACCGCCTGCACGCATCCGCCGCCAAGCCCGGCGATGATTTCGGCGCCCCGGTCTGGGGTCGTGTCGATCCATCCGCCGGCGATCCGGTTCGGGTCACCGGTCGCATTCTGGGCATCGACACCAACTGGGCAACAATCGCCTTCGGCCAAGACAGCGTGTTGGTGATCAGCCGCTTCCTGACCCAGATCATCGAGCCGGCGACCTTGCGCAATTACCGATTGGAACCGGACAATTTTGCCGCTTTCGCGATCAAATCCCGCGTCCATTTTCGCCGCGGGTTCGATGACAGCGGCTACGCCAAGACCATTCTGCTGGTGGAACCGTCCGAGCGCTTCATGGGCACTGTCGGCCTGGAGACGTTGCTTTACAAAAACATCGTCCTGAACAACTACTTCCCCTACGGCCGCCCGAATTTCGCCTGAAGTCGAAAAAGCCAAGAAGGGGACAAAAGTTTTTTGGTTCTTTTTTCAAAAAAGAACTGCTTTCTTCTGCCCCCTTCTTCCCGGCTCAGACCTTCAAAAATCCCACCAACCGCTCAGCCTCGCTCACAATCGGCTCCGCGATCGCGGCGGCCTTCATTGCCCCGTCCCGCAGGACCGCGTCTAGCGCGGTGCGATCCTCCAGCAGCCGTTTGGTTTCGGTGGCGATAGGCGATAGACGCGCCACCAGCAAATCGGCCAGCGCACCCTTGAATGCGCCGAACCCTTTGCCGCCGTACTCGCGCAGCACGCCGGCATGATCTGTTTCGGTCAGCGCCGCGTAGATACCCACCAGGTTGCGGGCTTCGGGCCGGCCTTCCAGCCCTGCCGCCTCGCTCGGCAGCGGTTCCGGGTCGGTTTTGGCACGACGGATTTTCAGCGCGATGGTGTCGGCATCGTCGGTCAGATCGATGCGGCTTTGCTCGGACGCATCGGACTTGGACATTTTCTTGGTACCGTCGCGCAGGCTCATCACCCGGGCCGCCGGGCCCATGATCACCGCCTCGATCGCCGGGAAATAGTCCACGCCGTAATCGAAGTTGAATTTCTGTGCGATGTCGTTGGCCAGTTCCAGATGCTGGCGCTGGTCGTCGCCCACCGGCACTCGCGTGGCGTGATAGGCTAAAATGTCCGCCGCCATCAGGTTGGGGTAGGCGAACAGCCCGGTGGAAACGTTTTCGCGGTCCTTGCCGGCTTTGTCCTTGAACTGGGTCATCCGGTTCAACCAGCCCATACGGGCAACACAGTTGAAAATCCATGCCAGCCGCACATGCGCGTAAACTGCGGACTGATGAAACAGCAGGCTGGTCGTCGGATCGATGCCGCACGCGATCAAACTGGCGGCCAGTTCGCGGGTCTGATCCGCCAACGTTTTCGGATCCTGCGGCTGGGTGATCGCGTGCAAATCGACCACGCAATAAATGCAGTCATGATCCTTCTGCAGCGCCGCCCAGTTGCGCACCGCGCCCAGATAATTGCCGAGATGTGGGATACCGGTCGGCTGAATGCCGGAAAAAATGCGCTTCATGTGTGTGTTTCCAACGCTGCGCCGGCAGCGAATAAAGGGGGTCAAGCGGATCGGGTCAGATAACGATCACCGCCATCTCCCGCGCCGAAACGCCCGCAGATCGAATGCCCCCAGTGCCTGGCCAGTAATTGCGTAGGTAAGCATGCCGACTAAAATTACCACCGCCAGCCCCAACAGTCGGGTTAACCCCGCGCCGGCCAGCGGCGCGTATACCCACACATTCGCCGCCCAGACCGCGCCTGTCATCACCAGCCCGGAGACCAGCATCAACGGTGCCGCGCGCATCAGGCGCCGATCCCATTGCATCAAGCCCCGGCGGTGCAGAATAACGGCAAGCACGACGATATTGATCCACGATGACAATGATGACGCCAACGCCGGACCAAGATGCTGCAACGGGCGCATAAAGGCAAGATTGAGCGCCAGATTCACCGCGATCGAAACCAGCGCCACCCGCAACGGCGTGGTGGTGTCGCCCTCGGCGAAAAACGGCGGGGTCAGCAATTTCACCAGCACGAACGCCGGCAAGCCGATCGCATAGGCCGCCAAAGCATGCGCGGTGATCGTCGTCGCCGCCGCATCGAATGCGCCATACTGATACAGGCTGGCAATCACTGGCCGCCCCGCCGCGATCAGCGCCAATGCAGCCGGTAACGTCAGCAACAACGCGTATTCCAGCGCCCGGTTCAGCGCCGCATGGCCCTCTGCCCGCTCCCCCAGCCTGGCATGGCGGGACAGCACCGGCAGCAGCGCTGTGCCCACCGAAACCCCGATAATGCCCAGCGGCAACTGGTTCACCCGCTCGGCGAAATACAGCACTGAGGCAGTGCTGGTCGGCAGAAAACTGATGATCACAATGTCGAGCTGCTGGCTGATCTGCGTCATTCCCGCACCCACCAGCCCCGGCGCCATCCGGCGAAACAAACGCCGCACCTCCGGGCTCAACCGCAACCGCGGCCGATGCAGCACCAAACCCGCCCGCCGCACCGCCCAGATCAACAAGCCCAACTGAAAAAAGCCAGAAATGAAGACGCCCCAGGCCAGCGCATGCCCCACCGTCGGCACCACATGCCGCAAGCCCAACATGCACGCGATCGAAACCAAATTAAAAACCACCGGCGCCGCCGCCGCTGCCGCAAACCGGTTCATCCCGTTCAACGCGCCAGACCACAGCGCGGTCAGACAAATCAGCGGCATATACGGAAACGTAATTCGCGCCAGCGCCACCACCAACGCGAACTCGTCCGCGCGCGCCACATACCCCGGCAACAAAACCGCCAACACCTGCGGCATAAAAATCTCGGCCAATAGGGTAATCCCGATCAGCCAAAACGCCATCACCGCCGCCGCCTCGGCCGCAAACCGCTCCGCCGTGTCCTTCCCCTCATGCGCCAACATGCCGGCAAACATCGGCACGAACGCCGCGTTGAACGCCCCCTCGCCAAACAACCGCCGAAACATATTGGGAAACCGATTGGCCATCACAAACGCATCCGCCAACGGCCCGGCCCCGACCAGCCGCGCAATTAAATGCTCCCGCAACAAGCCCAACACCCGGCTCGCCGCAGTCCATCCGCCAATCGTGACAATCCCGCGTAGCATGGAAACCGACCTGTCTTTGGTGCCGGCAAAAGCAAGCAAGGCGGGGGCTCTGCCCCTCGACCCCGCAAGGGAGCAGAAGCTCCCTTGACCCTATGACTTAGGCAAACATTGGGTAGGCGAAGAGGGGGGCAACCGTGACGTTGCCACACTGGAGCGGCCCCCCTTCTTCGCCTACCCACCACTTCCTGAAAGTGATGGGGTCAAGTGGACCTCTGTCCCCTTGCGTGTCCCGGGCGGAGCCCTGGCCTTCCTTCCTTTGTCCGATCCTAAGTCAGTTGGTATACAGCCCCGCGCGGTGTGTCGCTATTCCGCGCGGCGGGGGCGAGCCAGCAGCGCGCTGATTGCGTCGGGGACCGTGATGTGGCCGAGCGTGATAGCCGCGACGGCGGCGCAGATCGGCATGGCGATGTTGGCTTTGGTGGCGCGGGCGGTCAGGGCGGGTGCGGTGGCGACGCCTTCGGTCACGCTGGTGCGGCTGGCGAGGATGGTGGCGATCGGGGTTCCGGCGCCGAGTGCAAGACCGAGGCTGTAGTTGCGGCTGGCGGGGCCGGCGCAGGTGAGCATGAGGTCGCCGAGGCCGGCGAGGCCGGCGATGGTATCGGCTTTGCCGCCGATGGCGGTGGCGAGCCGGGCGATTTCGGCGAGGCCGCGAGTGACCAGCGCGGCGCGGGCGTTTTCGCCGAGGCCGGCGCCGATCACCGCGCCGGCGGCGATGGCGACCACGTTTTTGGCAGCCCCGCCGATTTGGGCGCCGATCGGGTCTGAGCTAGTGTAGAGACGGAAGGGTGCGGTGCCAAGGCTGACGGCGAGGTGTTCGAGCAGGGCTGGATCGTTGCCGGCAAGGGCGGCGGCAGCGGGCAATCCAGCGGCGATTTCGTGGGCGAAATTTGGCCCGGTGAGGATGGCGGCCGGGCGGCCCGGCCAGAGTTCAGCCAGGATTTCGAGCGGCAACGCAAGGGTTCCGGTTTCCACCCCTTTGGCGCACACCACCAGGGCGCCGCGGGCAGGCAGGGTGGCGGCGACCGCGCGAAGATGCTGCACCGGCACTGCGAGAAGAAAAATATCGGCCGCCGGCATTTCCGCTGTCACCGTGATACCGTCCGGCAGCACAGCATCTGGCAGCCGGGGATTTTGTCTCGTGCGGGCGATTTCAGCCGCTCGGGCACGGTCGCGCACCCAAAGGCTTACACGTCGCCCGGCGCGCGCGGCTTGCAGCGCCAGTGCGGTGCCCCAGGCACCGGCGCCAATAACGGCGACCTTATTCATTGGCGATCACGGCAATTTCGCAGCCCGCGTCGGGACCGTCGGCGAGTGTCAGGCTGAGCGCCGTCAGCAGGTCGTGCGCGGCGCTTGAAAATCCGAACGGCGGATTGACCACCAGCAGGCCGCAGCCGTTGAGCCGGCTCGGGTCGAGCGTCGGGCGCAGCCACATATCGGCGGCAACAATATCGGTGATGCCGGACTGTTTCATCACGGCGTGGAATTCCCGCACAGGTGCGCGATGCTTGATCGGATACCACGCCGCGAACACAAAATTCGGGCTGCGCGCATGGCCACGGCGCAGCGCCTCGGCCAATTGGAAAAACTCGTCTACCGCCTCGAACGGCGGATCGATCAGCACCAGGCCACGTTTTTCCTTCGGTGGCAGCAGCGCGCAGATGGCTTCCCAGGCATCGCGCGCATGCACCGCCACCTGCGGATCGCGAGCAAAGCGGCGGCGCAGGGTGGCCGCGTCGTTCGGATGCAACTCGCAACAGGTCAACCGATCCTGCGCGCGCAGCAAGGCGCGAATGATGCAGGGGGAGCCGGGATAGAGCCCCAGCTTCCGCACCAGCCCGACATAGGAATCGAGTTCTAGCGGCGCGTAATCCAGCAGGCGGCCGATGCCGGCGCGCCATTCGCCAGTGCGGCTGGCCGGCCCGGCGTCCAGATCATAGCGACCAACCCCGGCATGGGTGTCCAGTACGAACAGCCCGCCCGGCTTCTTCTGCAAGGCGCCGAGCAACGCGATCAGCAGCGCGTGCTTCATGCAGTCGCCGAAATTCCCGGCATGAAACGCATGGCGATAATTCATCGGCCGAACCCCTCCAACGGCCAACGCGGCCGGGGTGCATGGTCCAACCCATCCACTAACCCAAGCCGCAGCCGCTCTATCGCCGCCCAGGCCACCATCACCGCATTGTCGCCGCACAGGTGCAGCGGCGGCGCGGAGAAGCGAAATCCGTGCCGCTGTGCGACCGCCTGCAATGCCGCCCTTAAAATGATGTTGGCGGCCACTCCGCCAGCGACCACCAGGCGGTTTGCGTGCGCATGATGCTGTTGAAACATCGCGATCGCGTGGCTGGCCCGATCGGCCATCACATCGGCTACCGCGGCTTGAAAGCTGGCGGCAATGTCGGCCGCCGCTCCACGTGGCAGGCTGCCGGCCGGGAAGGTTCCCACCCGCTGCGCAACCGCGGTTTTCAGGCCGGAAAAGCTGAAATCGCAGCCGGCGCGACCGAACAGCGGCCGCGGCAGCTTGTAGGCCTCGGCATCACCCTCCCGCGCCAGCGTTTCCACCGCCGGCCCGCCCGGCCAGCCCAGGCCGAGCAATTTACCCACCTTGTCGAACGCCTCACCCACCGCATCGTCGATCGTCCCGCCCAGCCGGCGATACTGACCAACGCCTTCCACCGCCACGCACTGGCAATGCCCGCCGGACACCAGTAGCAGCAGATACGGAAACTCCACCGCCCCCTCCGCCTCCAGTCTCGGCAGCCGCGGCGTCAGCGCATGCGCTTCCAAATGGTTCACCGCCACGTAGGGAATATCGCGCGCCAGTGCCACGCCCTTGGCAAACCCGCTGCCGACGATCAATCCCCCGATCAGCCCTGGCCCCGCGCTCGCCGCCACCGCCGCCAGATCGGAAAATTCCACCCCCGCCGTCGCCATCACTTGCGCCACCAGATCGGGCAAATGCGCCAGATGCGCCCGCGCCGCGATTTCCGGCACCACCCCGCCAAACGCCGCATGCGCGCTCTGGCTCAGCACCGCCTCGGCCAAAATCCGGCCATCCGCCGCCAGCACCGCCGCCGCGGTTTCATCGCACGAACTTTCGATCCCCAGCACCGGAGAATAGGCGCC
>JAYTQP010000163.1:0-4320 GCA_043746675.1 Rhodospirillales bacterium
AACGGCCTGAACGGGCCGACCACCGATCTGCTGCTGAATATTCGCGCCGGCAGCGTATCGGGCAAGGTGAACGCCGATCTGATCGCGCTGTTCTATTCCAGCCTGTCCGGTCCGCCGAGCAGCATGGTCGCCACCTTGCACAACGCCGCCGGCGTGGCGGTGAACGGCCAGGCCGCCGCGTCGGACGCCTTCATTGCCGAAAACGGCGTCTACACGCCGAACAATCACTTCCAGATCAACGGCTGCGCGGTATCCTCGATCAATTGCGTGCTGACCTCCACCTTCACCCAGGTGCCGGTGATTAACCCGTTCCGCGATTTGATGATCGGGCGGATCACCGATCTGCTGGATGACCCCGATTTGTTGCTGCCGAACGTCTCCGACCGGAATTACTGATATGCGCGCAAGGTTCCCATTGCTGCTGCTGCTCGCGCTCGCCACCTGCGACGGCCCGCCGCCGGATGCCTTCTACAAGGCGCAATCGAGCGCGCAGGGCACCGCGATCGGCAACAACGCATCCGGCGAGGCCTGCACCATGGTCAGCCGCCCGGGCAGCGGCGCGGACATCTTTTGTGGCGCCTGGGGGCAGCCGAGCGCGCGGGTGCGGCTGGCCGGCGCGGCCGGAAGCGTGAACCTGCAGGCGCTGGCCAGCTCCAGCCCATGGCGGCTGGAACTCGAAAGCCGCTTCGCCTGCGGCGATGCTCGCGCGGACGCATCCGGCACCCTGGTATTGCAATGCAGCCGGCGTGCCGGCGGCTGGGCGCAGGTGGCGCTGGTCACGGTGGCCGGCGGCAAGGCGTGGGAAGCCGATGGCACCCCGGCCGCCTTCCCCGCGATCCAGCGCGCCATCGCGCAATTATCCGGCGGCGGAACCACCGCCTCGGCGGCGCCGATCTCGGCGGATATGGCCAGCTATCTGGCCGCCCGCTCGTTCAGTGCCGGCGACATCGCGCAGTATGAAAGCCTGATGACCGCCGGCCTGCAGGCCAACCTCGCCGGGCGACCGGAAGCGGCCGAAAAAGCCTATCGCGCCGCGCTCGCGTTGCAGGAAAAAGCGCAGGGGCGCGACAGCCCGGCCGGTGCTGCGGCGATGATGTCGGTGGCGCTGCAACTGTCCAACCAAAGCCATTTCGCCGACGCCCAGAGCCTGTTCGACCGCGCCGCCAAGCTGCTGCAGAACCCGACGTCGGCCGAGGTTGATCGCAACGGCGCCGCCCGCCTGCTGCTTTATGTCGGCCTGCACGCGCTGAACCAGGGCGATCCGAAACTGGCGATCGACCGCTTCACCCAGGCCGAGGCCGCCTATCGGCTGCAAGCCCCGGATGCCCGCGAAGTGCCGCTCGGGTCGAACCGTCGGGCGCCGATCTCGGGTGCCACCGGCGGCGTTTCGGTCGGCGATGCGCTGGCAAACTCGCAGCCCTACGCTACCCTAGCGGAAAAGGAGGCGCTGCTCGGCATCCTCGAAGCGCGCCGCGATCGGGCGGTCGCGCTCCGCCTGGCGGGGGATTTCCATAACGCCGCCGTGGTGTCCGAACAGGCCAACCAGTTTGCCCGCGCCAATGCGCTGACCGCCCCGATCTACGCCGCCCGGCTCGATCGCACCGCCGGCCTGAATGCCGCGGCCGATCACGATGTTGCCGGGGCAATCAACTTTCTCGATGCCTCAGTGCGCGATTTCACCCTGGCGCAACCGCGCACCCGACCGATCGCCGAAACCGAACTGGCGCGCGCTGCCCTGCTCGAGCAGAACGGCAACGGCAACCAGGCGCTGGCCGCCTGCCGCGCCGCCGCCGCCATGCTCGACGATACTAAGGACGCGGTCGATTTCGAGCGCATGCAGCCCTGCCTGCAAGTCTACGCCACACAGGCCAAAACCCTGGACGACGCGGCCGGGCAAGCCGTGCTGGCGGAAATGTTCACCGCCACCCAGTTGACCCGCGGTAGCATCACCGACCAGGAAATCCGCCGCACTGCAGTTCGCCTCGCCGCCGGCGGATCGGACCCGAAAGTGAGCGAGGCGATCCGCAAACAGCAGGACGCCGAAAAAACTCTGAACGACATGCTGCGCGACCGCGATGCGCTGGGCGCCGCCCCTGCGGATGCCGCCGGCCAGGCCAAAGCGGCAACCCTGGACAAGTCCATCGTCACCGCCCGCGCCGCCGCCGCCGATGCGGACGCGGTGGTGCAATCGGCCGCGCCGAACTACCAGCAACTGATCCAAAAGCCGGTGAAGTCGGGCGACGTGTTCGCCGCCCTGCGGCCGGGCGAGGCGTTCGTTTCGATCACCCTGGCCAACACCGAAGGCTGGACTTTCCTGCTGCGCGGCGGGCGGATCACGGTGGCCAAGGTCGAAGGCGGCACGCCGCGGATCGCCGCCCTGGTCAAGCGGGTGCGCGCCAGCATCGAGCCGGGTGACGATAACCGGGTGCCGTACTACGATGTGGACGCTGCCCGGGAATTGTACGACGCCACAATCGGCGGCGTCGCCAAGGCGCTGGAAGGCGCCAAGTTGCTAACCGTGGCGCCAACCGGGCCGCTGCTGTCGATACCGTTTGAGGTGCTGCTGACTGGCCCGGCCGACACCAAGAACCTTGGCGACGCTCCCTTCCTGGTGCGCAAATACGTCATCTCGCATGTTCCGGCGGCGGCCAACTTCGTCAAACTGCGGCAAACCGCTGCTTCCAAGGCGCCGAACCCGTGGTTCGGCTTTGGCGATTTCCGCCCGATTACCGAGGCGCAGGCCGAGAAAACCTATCCCGGCGCGGGGTGCCACGCCAGCGCCCTGGAACTGGCCGGCCTGCCCCGGCTCGATGGCACCAAGGTCGAACTGGGATTGGCGAGCCGGGTGTTCGGCGCCAATGCGAGCGACGAATTGCTCGGCCCGGCCTTCACCGCGCCGGCGGTCAAGGCGCTGCAATTGCAGAATTTCCGCATCATCCATTTTGCCACCCATGCGCTGCTGCCGGCTGAAATCGCCTGCCAGCAGGAACCGGCGATCGTAACCTCGGTGCCGGCCGGCGCGCAGGACGCGTTGGGCGCGCTGCTGACCTCGGGCGATATTTCCGGCCTGAAACTGGATGCCGATGCGGTGATCCTATCGGCCTGCAACAGTGGCGGCCCCGGCGGCTCCACTGCCGGTGAAAGCCTTGCCGGCCTGGCACGCTCGTTCTTCTATGCCGGGGCGCGCTCGCTGCTGGTAACCCACTGGTCGGTGGAAGATCAGTTCGCCACCTATCTGGTGGCGCTCAGCCTCGATACGCTGAAAGAACATCCAACCGAGGGGCTGGCGGCCGCCCTGCAAAAAGCCCAACTGACCTTCCTGAACCGCACCGACATCGATGCGCCCCTGAAGCATCCCTATTATTGGGCGCCGTTCGCCCTGGTTGGGGAAGGTGGGGCCCGCAGCCTGTCGGCGGAAAACAAGGTTTCGCCCAAACAGACCGCGGGGCTATAAGCAACTATCGCGCCGGCTGGGCGCATAGAATGGGATAGAGATGGCGCCCGCTCACCTCGGCAAATATGAGTTGCGCGGCGAACTCGGTCGCGGTGCGGCAGGAACGGTGTACGATGCCTGGGACCCGGTGATCGGGCGCCGCGTGGCGATCAAAACGGTCAAACTGCCGAACGCCAACGACGAGGAGGCGCAGGACGAACTCACCCGGTTCCGCCGCGAAGCCCAGGCCGCCGGCGGGCTGAACAGCGAACATATCGTGCATATCCATGATTACGGCGAAACCGACGATATCGCCTACATCGTGATGGAATATGTCGGCGGCGGCTCGCTGAAGGACGTGCTCGACAAGTCCGGCCCGATCGCCGCCACCGAAGCCGTGCGGGTGATGGACGAACTGCTCGAAGGGCTCGGCTATAGCCACGAACGTGGCATCGTGCACCGCGACATCAAGCCCGCGAACATCATGCTGAACGACAAGAAGCGGGTGAAGATCGCCGATTTCGGCATCGCCCGGATCGAGGGCAGCAGCGCCACCATGGTCGGCACCATGCTGGGCACGCCGGCCTATATGTCGCCCGAGCAATGGCGCGGCGACGCCCATATCGACGCCCGTAGCGACATCTATGCCAGCGGCGTGCTGCTCTACCACATGCTGACCGGCGTTCGGCCGCATGAAGGCGGCCAGCAGGCGATCATGCACAAGGTTTTCAACGAAAACCCCAAGCCGCCGTCGGAAGTTTCGATCGCCGCCCCGCCGGCGCTGGATGCGGTGGTGCTGAAGGCGATCGCCCGCAATGCCGACGATCGCTATGCAACTGCGGCGGCGTTTTCGGCGGCACTGAAAACCGCGATGTCCGGTGCTACCG
>JAYTQP010000164.1:0-3587 GCA_043746675.1 Rhodospirillales bacterium
CGCCTATCGCCGGCTGGAGGAGGGCAAGGGGCTGGCCTGGTGGCATCCGCTGGTATCCGGCGATCCTGAGACCGTTCACAGCGCCGGGGTGTCGGTCCGCGGCCGCGCCATCGGCGAGCGCCAGGCCGGTGCGCTGGATCAGCATATCGTCGATTGGCCCGGCAAGCTGCCGCGGCCGCCGCAACCGACACAAGCCAAGAAAGTGCCAAACCGATGATGAAAGATGCGATTTATGGCGGCGTGAATGCGGCCGTATTAACGGCGATGCGGCCGGATCTGTCGATCGACATCGACCGGATGGCGGCGCATGCGCGCTGGCTGCTGGCCAATGGCTGCAATGGGCTTGGCGTGCTTGGCACCACCGGGGAAGCCAATTCGGTCGGCATTGCCGAACGCGTGGAGGTGATGGAAGGGTTGGTCGCGCGCGGCATTCCGGCCGCCGCCATGATGCCGGGGACCGGCACCACGGCGATTACTGACACTGTTATGCTGACCCGTAAGGCGGCGGAACTTGGCTGCCGCGGTGCGCTGCTGCTGCCGCCGTTTTTCTACAAGAACCCCAGCGATGACGGGCTGTTCGCCTATTTCTCCGAGGTTATCCAGCGGGTCGGCGGCGACATCAAAATCTATCTGTACCATTTTCCGGCGCAGTCCGCGGTGCCGTTCGGCATCGATCTGATCGGGCGGCTGTTGAAGGCCTATCCCGGCAAGGTGAAGGGCATCAAGGACAGCAGCGGCGACTTCGCCAACACGCGGGCCTATGCCGATCATTACGCGAAGGACGGGTTTGAGGTGTTCTGCGGCGACGATGGCGCGCTGCGCGATTTGTTGCAGGCCGGCGGTGCCGGCTGCATTACGGCGGCCGCCAATGTCGGCTGCGCGGTCAGCGCCGAGGTTTACGCCAACTGGAACAACGACAAAGGCGCGCAGGCGCAAACCCAGCTCAGCGCTATTCGCAAGGCGGTGGTATCCGCCCCGCTGATCCCTGGCCTGAAGGCGCTGGTGGCCCGCAACACCGGCAATCCGGCTTGGAACTACCAGCGCCCGCCGCATCTGGCGTTGTCCGCCGAGACGGCCGCCAAATTATTCACCAGTTTCGACGCCTGCGGGCTGACGCTCGCCAAGGCCGCCTGATGGAGATGTCGCCGAACCGTCGCCCGGCTGCTATACTACTTCTGGTTTCTTGACCTCAGCATGAACGGTCAATTTCGGAGCGCAGCCGCCGTGCCAACCGCTGCCAACCCAAGCTTCGGCGACGATCCGCCGCTGCGCTATGTCGATCCGGCGCTGTCCGCCGCCCAGCGCGGGTTGATCCGAATGATCGAACTGGCAACCGGCCAGAAGGAGTTGAAGGCGGTTTACGACCGGTTTCGCGCCGAAGGCGGCACGCCGGAAATTTTCTGGAACGACATGCTGCGGCGGACCGGCATCGCGGTGGATTTCGATCGTGCCACGCTGGCGAAAATTCCGCGCACCGGGCCGCTGCTGGTGGTGGCCAACCATCCGTTCGGCCTGATCGACGGGCTGATCCTGTGTTGGCTGATCAGCCAGGTGAGGTCGGATTTTCAGTTGCTGATCAATTCGGTGCTGATCCAGGCGCCGGAAACCAAGCCGCATTTTCTGCCGATCAGCTTTGCCGGCACGCGCGAAGCGCAGGCCACCAATTTGCGCTCGCGCGGCGATGCGCGGCGGCATCTGGAAGCCGGTGGTGCACTGCTGGTGTTTCCTGCCGGCGGCATTTCCACCAGCCCGGATCGCTGGGGCAAGCGCCCGGCGATGGATGCGCCCTGGCAGGCGTTCGTCGCGCAAATGCTGCAACGCGCCCGCTGCCCGGTGCTGCCGGTGTATTTCCACGGCCAGAATGGCCGGCTGTTCCACATGATCAGCCATATCAGCGCCACCATCCGGCTGGCGCTGATGGCGGGCGAAATCCGGCGGCGGTTCAACACCAGGATCCGGATGGAGGTCGGCGGCCTCATCCCGTTTCAGGAACTGGCGCACATTCATAATCGGACCGCGCTTTCGACCGAGCTTTGCCGTCGGACCTATGCGCTCGGCGGGATCGACAGCAGCCGGCCGGGAATGATCGTGGACTGGCCGGCGGTGCTGCAACCGAAGGTGAAGCGATAGCGGGGTTAGGGTTCGATTTCGGCGAGGAATTCGTCGGTGGTGCGCTGCCGGCAATAGCCCTGGTTGGCACGCAGGGTAAAATCATGGCGGTCTTGCGTGTAGGTTGCGCAGGCGTCGGTGATCAGGGTGACGAGATAGCCGAGGTCGCAGGCGCTGCGCACCGCGCCGTCGATGCACTGGTCGGTGACGATGCCGGATATGACCAGATATTTGGTGCCGAGATTGCGCAGCACATAGTCGATGTTGGTGGAATGAAACACGTTCGATGATGTTTTTGGCAGCAGGATTTCATCCGGGCCGGGGGCGAGTTGGTCGATCACCCGGCCGTCCCAACTGTCGGGCGGCACCGAAAAGCCGGTGATCTTGTAATCCAGGCTGCGGTCGCGGCCGTCGCGGGTGAGGTTGCGGATGACGGTGTACATCACCTCGATGCCGGCCGCCCGGCAGCCGGCTTGCAGGCGCTGCATGTTGGGGACCACCTTTGTGGTCATCTGGTTAAAAAACCAGCCCATTTTTTCCTGCTTTTCAACTTCGGTCATACCGGCGAATTCGGTGCCATCCGGTCCGGCACAGTAATTCTGTACATCGATGAACAGCAGCGTGGTCTGCGGCAGTTCAACCGGTACGTCGCGGGTGGTCAGATGCGTCATGGCGTCCTCAGTAGGTTGCGGCGTAGCGGTCACACTGCGCGGCCTCGTCCAGCCCGTCGAGGGAGGCGAGTTCGCCGCGCTTATGCATCAGATAGGCGCCGAGATGGTCGGCGCCGAACCAGTCCACCGCCGCCGTGGTTGCCTCCAGCGCATCCAGCGCCGCGCCCAGGCTGGCCGGAAGCGGGCGACCTGCGGGTGGTTCGAGGCCGCGGACGATGCCATCCACCCCGGCCCAGACCATGGCGCCGAGTGCGAGATAGGGGCTGGCGGCGGCATCTGCCACGCGGAATTCGGCGTTGAACTGGCGCGCGGTGTCGCCGCCGGGCAATGTTGGGCAAATCCGCAGTGCGGCGGCGCGATCCTGGGTTAGCAGATCGGCATGGGTCGGCGCCCAGCGGTTCGGTCGCAGCCGGTAGTAGGAAATTGCCGAGGGCGCGGTGATCGCACAGAGCGCCGGCAGATGATGCAGGATGCCGGCGACGAAATGCCGGCCGGGATCGGACAGGCCGAAGGCGCCGGCCGGGTTGTGCAGCACGGGCTGGCCGGCTTGGTCCTGAAAGCTGAAATGAATATGCACGCCGTTGCCGACACTGTCAGGGTGCAGGATCGGCGCGAAAATGGCGCGCTGGCCGAGCCGGTGGGCGGTCGCCCGCGCCATTTCCCGGCCGAACACGGCCCGATCGGCGCTGCGCAGGCCCAATGCGGGGTCGCAGGTGAATTCGAACTGCCGGGGGCCGAATTCGGCCATGAAACTATCCGGTTCGCAGCCAGCCGCGCGTAGGGCGGCGACGAAGGCTTCGGCGAACA
>JAYTQP010000165.1:0-6357 GCA_043746675.1 Rhodospirillales bacterium
ACCGGCAGGGTTGGGACGATGGTCGGCTCGAAGATGAAATGGGCGGTGGCGGCCAGGATGGCGCTGGCGGCGCAGAAGCCGACCACGGCTTCGGTCGGCACCGCGGCGAGGCGGCGGGCGAGGACGGAATACAGCGCCCAGGTGATCGCCGCGCCCAGGCTGCAAGCGTAGCCGAACAGCGCCTCGGGCGAGAAATTGGTGCCGCGGGCGAGCAGCAGCAGGCTGCCGGCCATGCCGGCGGCGACGCCGATGACGTGGCGGGGCGAAAGACGCAGCCCAAGGATCGGGGCGGAGAACAGCACGATCAGCAGCGGCCAGGTGTAGTTCAGCAGATTGGCCTCGGCCGCCGGCGCGTTGGCCAGCGCGGCGAAGAACAGCGCGTGGTAGCCGAACAGCCCACCGACGCCGTGCAGCCAGACGATCGGGCGCTGGCGCAGCACCGCCAGGCGTCCCCGCCTGCCGAGCCAGAGCAGGCCGGCGAGGCCGGACACCGCGAAGGCCATCGCGGTCAGTTGCAGAGGAGGCAGGCTGGCCGCCGCGCGCGACAGCAGTGCCAGCAATGCCCACAGCGCAATCGCACCGCTGCCGATGAAGGTCGGGTTGCGCCAGCCGGCAGCCACTATTGGGACGACTTCCAGTTTTCCGCCCACAGCGTGCTCATGTCGCCCTGTCCGGTGGGCGTGTCGCCAAGCAGCCATTTCGGCACCACATGCGGATCCGCGTGAAAGAACAGCGGGAGGACATAGAGTTTTTCGAGGTAGATTTTCTGCATTTCCGCCCAGATCGCCTTCTGCCTGGCCAAATCGAGTTCGGCTTCCGCCTGCCCGATCAGCGTGTCCATGCGGGGGTCGTTGAAGGCGACGTAATTCGCGCCGGTGAAGTTGTTGGCCTGGGTGGGGATCTGGCTGGAATGCAAGGTGCGCCGCGGCGGATCGCCCGCGCCGGACGACCACGCGTACATCGCCATGCCGGTGAACAGCCGCTTCTTGATGGTTTCGCCGAAGAAGGTGCGTGGCGGCTCGTTTTTCACCGTTACTTCGACGCAGGCCGCCTTCAACTGGTCTTGCAGCATCTGCTGTTCCTGTTCACGCTGGCGGTTGCCGGCGGTGGTGGCGAATTCCAGCGACAGGCGGGTGCCATCCTTGTTGACGCAAATGCCGTCTTTGCCCGGGGTCCAGCCGGCGTCCGCCAGCAGTGCCTTCGCCTTGGCGCGGTCGAAGGCGAAGTTGGGCACATTATTGCTGAAGTTCGGATCGAGCGGGCTGACCCAACTGGTCGCCGCCGGCTGCATGCCGCTGAACAATTTATCGACCAGGGTTTTGCGATCCGTCGCATAGAGCAGCGCCTGACGCACGCGCAGGTCGGCCAGCAGCGGGTTTTCGATTTTGAGGTCGATATGTTCGTAGGTCAGGTTGGGCTGGAATATATAGGTGAACTTGTCCGGATACTGATCGCGCAGCTTGATCACCTGATCGATGGTCAGGCCGATGCCTTCGCCGGCCACCATGTCGATGCCGCCGGACAGCAGGTTGGCCTGCAAGGCGGCGGCATTTTCGATCAGCTTGATGACGATGCGCTTGAAGCCGGGCTTCGGGCCGGGCCAATAGGGGTTGGGTTCCAGCACCACCTGCACGCCGGACTGGTAGGTGGTGATCATGTAGGGGCCGTTATAGAGGCCGGGGGTGGTGGGGGCGCGGTTGTAGAGGGTTTGTTTCAAATACTCGGCGGCGCTGCCGGCCTTGTCGTAGATCGGGCCTTCGACACTTGACGGCAACAGGCTGTCCCAGCTGTTGTAATGGTGGGTGATGGCATCGAGATGCAGGACCGCGGTGGTGGCGTTGACCACGTCGATCGATTTGACCGCGCTCCAGGGATGGCCGTTGGTGAAGCCGGATGCCGGGTCGCGGCCGACCTTCCAGGTGAACAGCAGGTCTTCGGTGGTGACCGGCGCGCCGTCGCTCCATTTCAGGTTCGGCCGCAGCTTGATGGTGACGGCCATGCCGTCTTTGCCGTCAATTTTTTCCAGCTTCGCCAGCCCATTGGCCAGGGTGGGCAGTTCGCTGCACAGCAGGCAGGTGTTTTTCCAGTCCTTGTCATAGGCGGTGATCGGGCGGGTGGCGAAGCCGAGCACGTATTGCTTGATCGCCTCGGGATCGATGTCCGGATGCAGGCTGGAGGGGAACTGCGCCACGCCGATGATCAGGTCGTCCTTCGCCTGGGCCTGCTGGGGCATTGCGAAGGCGAACGGCATCATCAAAACGAGGGCGGCAAGCGTGGCGCGGATATTCATCAGCGGCTCCGGGAATGGGTTCGGCCGGTCAATCAGACGGTGGCCACGGGCGTTGCCGGCGATCCAACCGCGCCGGGGAGCCGCAATGGCGGGGCGGTCATCAGGAAGCGGCTGCGGCCGTGGGCGCGCAGCCAGTCCGCCAGTTCGCCCAACTGCCACATTTCGCCGAGGTAGCAGCCGAGGCGGAACAGGCAATGGGCGTGCAGCGGCAACTGGGCGCAGAAATCATCCATGCAGGGCTTCGCCGGGGTACTTTCGACGCCGTAATTATCGGCGATCAGCGCCACCGCGCCGCTGTCGGTGATCCATTGCAGCAGCTTGCGGTCGCGGCCATCGAGGGTGCTGTTCTGGGCGAATAATTTTGGTACATCGGGCTGCTTGTTCATATCGAGCAGCATTTGCGCGAAGCCGGTGCGAAAGCAGACGAGGTCGCCCGGTTCGACGATGACCTTGTCTTTTTCCAGCACCATCATCAGTTCGTCGTAGCCGATGATCGCGCCGGTGCGGCCGAAATGGGCTTCGAGGTCGATCATCACGGCGCGGCCCTGGATGCAGGTGACGGCCATGTTTTCCACCCCGAGCTTGTGGGCGCCGGTGGCGACGGTGTTCGGGGTTTCCTTCAGGCCATCGTACACCACCGGGCCGGCGATATCGGTGCCGGCGCGATAGCCGTTGTAGAAGACGTCCTCGGCCTTTCCATCGCCATCGACATCGAACATCTGCCCGACATGGGCCAGCGTGTCCCATTGGGTGGAGTATTGCAGGGTGAGCAGCACGCGGTCGTCGCAGACGACATCGAGTGCGGTTGGGTCGTAGCAGCGCAGTGGCACGGCCATGTTGGCGCGGCCTTCGCGCTGGGTGGGCATGAGTTCGGGCGGGTGGCGGCGCGGATTGAGCACGGCGCCGCCGGGGTAATCGAGGGGGAGGGACAGGCAGAAGGTGCGGCCTTCTTTCACCTCGGCGATGCCTTGCAGCACTTTTTCTTTGGTGAGCAGGTTGAGCCGGCCGAGTTGATCGTCGGGCCCCCAATCGCCCCAGGTCGAGCCTTCCGGACGGCGGCTCCAGCGCGGATTTTGGGTCATCGTTCGCTCCCTAGTTGAAAAGCTTTTGCTTCTTTTTTCAAAAAGAAGCGCTTCCTAAAACCTGCGTCACGCGATCGGCCAGCGCTTCGTAATCCTGGATTTCATTGTAAGCATGCGCCGAAAGTCGCAGCCAGGCGGCATCGGCGATGGACTGAACAGGCGCATCCGCCCCCGCGATGAGCAGCGCATCCCGCAATGCTGGCGCCTGATCCCCGGCGGCCGGCAAACGCACCAGCGCCATGGCGCCGGCGACGGCGTTGCCGGACGCGGTTTCGGTGCCGAGGCGCCCGGCCAGCAGGGCGGCGGCCTGGGCGGCGAGATTGGCGTTGCGGGCGCGCAAGGCGGCGCCGCCGAGACGAGCGTGGAACTCCAAGGCGGCTGTGACCGAGAGGAAGGCGCTCGGGTCCCAGGTGCCGGTCCAGTCGAATTCGGCGAGGAAGCCGTTCTGGTAGCCGTGCGAGATGACGGCGGGATGGAGGTCGGCCTGGCGGTCGCGGCGGGCCCAGATGAAGCCGCAGCCTTTCGCCGCCATCAGCCATTTGTGGCAGTTGCCGACGTAGTAATCGGCGTTTAGCGTCGTGAGGTCGATGTCCACCTGGCCCGGCCCGTGCGCGCCATCGACCAGGATGGGGATGCCGGCGGCGTGGCAGGTGGCGATGATTTCTGGCAGCGGCAGGACCATGGCCGAGACGGAGGTGATGTGGTCGATCACGGCGATGCGGGTGCGCGGGGTGAACGCGGCGGTGAGCGATGCCAGCAGCGTGTCGCTGTCCAGCCGGGGGAACGGCATGGGGACTTCGACCAGCCGGGTGCCGGCGCGTTCGCAGACGAAGCGGACGGTGTTGCGCACGGCGCCGTACACGTGGTCGAGCACCAGAATTTCATCGTCGGGTTGCAACCGCAACGACCGCAGCACGGCGTTGCAACCTTCGGTGGCGTTCGAGACGAAAGCCAGGTCTTCGGGCGCAGCGCCGAGGAAGGCCGCCAGCGCGCCGGCGGCATGGCGCAGGGCGGCGGGCAGTTCGGCGCGCATGAAGCGGGTCGGCTGGGTTTCCATCTGGCGCCGCCAGGCATCTTGCGCCGCCAGCACCGCTTTCGGGGTGGCGCCGAAGGAGCCGTGATTGACGGTGACGAAGCCGTGATCGAGCAGGAATTCGTCGCGGATGGCGTGGCCAAGTTGGATCATGCCCGGACTATGCGGCGAAAACGGTCTCCCCGTCACCCTGCGGCACCATCGCGGGCTGCGCGCATGGGGTGGTGATGGCGATTTGGCGGCCCTCGGCGGCGGAGCGGTCGAAGGCTTCCAGCACTTCCAGCACGTGCAGGGAAAGCTCGCCGCTGCAACGGTGCGGGCGGTTGGCGCGGATCGCGCAGGCCATGTCCAGCAGGCCGATGATGCGGTAGTCGGCGACTTCGCGACCGTCGCGCAAGCTGCGGTTGGCGGCGCCGAACGGGTGGCCGGCGAGGGAAAGGTCTTCCCAGTCGCCGGCGCGGGCGCTGATGCGCGGGGTGCCGCCGAAGAAGTTGGGATCGGGCACCAGCAGGCTGCCTTCGCTGCCGTAAAGTTCAAAGGGAAGGCGGGCGTGCTTCCACACATCCCACGATGTGCTCAGCACGATCTGGGCGCCGCTGGCGAACAGGAGCAGGCCGTTGACGGTGGTGTTGACCGTTACGGGAATGATTTCGCCGTTGCGCGGCTCGCTGGTGATAATGCGGGTTTCACTGCCGCGCCCGGCCAGCGCCGCGACGGAGGCGACCGGGCCGAGCAACTGCACCAGATCGGTGACGTAATAAACGCCAAGATCGAGGATCGGACCGCCGCCGGGCTGGAAGAAGAAATCCGGGTTGGGATGCCAATGTTCCATGCCGTGGCTCATCACCGTGGCGATGCCGTTGACCACCCGGCCGAGGCGGCCGCTTTCGATTGCCGCGCGGCAGGCCTGGTGGCCGGCGCCGAGGAAGGTATCGGGCGCGCAGCCCACACGCAGGCCGCGTGCGGCGGCGTCCGCCAGCACCGCTTTGCCCTCGGCGAAGGTCGCGGCCAGCGGTTTTTCGGAATAGACGTGCTTGCCGGCGGCCAGAATGCGCAGGTCGACCTCGGCGTGCGCCAGCGGCACGGTGAGGTTGATGACGATGTCGATTTCGGGATCGGCCAGCAGGGCGTCGATGCTCACCGCCTGGACCGCGTATTTGGCCGCCTGCGCCGCCGCCACTTGCGGGCGCAGATCGGCGACCGACTTCATCCGCACGAGGCCGGAACGCGCCGCGCCGGTGAGGTAGGCGTCGCTGATAACGCCGCAGCCGATCAGCCCGAGGATGACCATCTCAGGCGACCATGGCGCGCAGATACTCGGCACTGCGGCGGGCGAAGCGGCCGGCGTCGTTCGGTTTGTCGTGTTCTAGCACCATCCAGCGCGCGCCGGACTGATGGCAGAAATTCCAGAGATCTTTCCAGTCCAGCACGCCGTGGCCGACATCGGCCCAGCCGTCTTCGTCGGCGCAGTCGCCGGCCGGGGCGATGTCTTTCACGTGCGCGGCGGTGATCAGATGTTTGTATTTGGTCATCACCGTTTTCGGATCCACGTCGCCGCGCACCAGCCAGGCGACATCGGCTTCCCAGGACAGTTTGCTGCCCTCGGCGGCGGCGAACAGCAGGTCGAGCGCGGTGTGCGCGCCGTCTTTCTTGATCATTTCCCAGTGGTGGTTGTGGTAGCCGAGCGCGATGCCTTCATCGGCCAGTTGACCGGCGAGCGCGCCGAGTTCGCGGCCGATTGCGGTCCAGCCGGCGGCGTCCATGGCGCGCTGATCGGGCGGCAAGGCGGGCATGTAAAGCTGGGCGATGCCGAGGGTTTTCGATGCGACCACGATTTCGGCGAAACGGTCGCGCAGGGCCTGGATGCCGATATGGCCGGTGGTGGCGGCGAGGCCGCGCGCATCGAGGGCGGCGCGGGTGGCGGCGGCATTGTCGAATTGCGGGCCGAAGGT
>JAYTQP010000166.1:0-7255 GCA_043746675.1 Rhodospirillales bacterium
GTCGGACAACACGCTCTACGCCATCGACCAGTTCGTCATGCGCGGCGGCCGCCTGATGGTAATGGTCGATCCGCACAGCGAAGCGCAGGCGCAGATGCCCAACCCGACCGGGGCGCCGAACGAGCACACCGGCTCGGACCTGAAAAAACTGTTCGACGCCTGGGGCATCGTCTACGACCCGACCAAGGTGGTGGCCGACATCAAGGGCGCCTGGCGGGTGCGCGCCAACCCGCAGGATCGCGTGCAGGCGGTCGATTTCATCGCCTGGTACAATATCCGCGACGGGCTGAATAAGGATGATCCGGCAACCGCCGACCTCACCCAGATCACGGTTGCCTCGCCCGGCGCGATCAGCAAGCAGCCAGGCAGCGACATCACTTTCACCCCATTGCTGTCTAGTTCCAACCAGTCCGGCCTGCTCGATGTCGGCAAGGTGAAAACCTTCCCCGATCCGGCCAAGTTGCTTGGTACCTTCAAGCCCTCGGGCGGCCCCTATGTGATCGCCGCCCGCGTGCGCGGCGTCTTGAAATCCGCCTTCACCGGACCGCCGCCGCCCCCCAAGCCCGCGCCGGCACAAGCTGGGGCGCCCGCCAATGCGCCGCCGCCGGTGAAACTGCCGCCCTTCAAGGCGCAGACCGACGGGCCGGCCAACATGGTCGTGGTCGCCGACAGCGATATCCTGGCCGACCGCTACTGGGTGCAAATTCAGAATTTCTTTGGCCAGCAGCAGGCTACCCCGTTCAGCGACAACGGCGCCTTCGTCTCCAACCTCGTCGGCACCCTGGCCGGCGGCGACGCGCTGATCGGGCTGCGCAGCCGTGGCGCCTCGCTGCGCCCGTTCGCCCGGGTCGAGGCGATGCAGCAGGACGCCGAGGCCCGCTTCCGCCAGACCGAACAGGCGTTGCAGGCGCATCTGGACGAAACCCAGAAGCAGTTGACCGAACTGCGCACCGGCCGCGGCGACCCGAAGGCCCCGCAAGCCGCCGTGATCTCCGAACAGCAGCGCGCCGCCATCGACACCTTGCGCCGCGATGTCGGGGCGACCCGGCTGAAACTGCGCAACGTGCAGTTGGAACTGCGGCGCGACATCGCCGCCCTGCAAACCCGCCTGCGGCTGGCCGATATCGCCCTGGTGCCGGCGCTGCTGACCCTGCTGGCGCTTGGGCTTGGTCTGGCCCGCCGGCAGCGCCGGGCGCGGGCACGCACGTGAGGTACACCCGATGAAAACCCGCACCACCCTGGTGTTGGCGGCGCTCGGCGCCGTCGTGCTGGCCGGCGGCTGGCTGCTCGGCCCCGGCGCCACCCCCGCCAGCCGGGTCATGGTGCCACCCGGCACCCTGGTTTTCCCGGGACTGGCGGCCAAATTGCAAACCGCGACCGAGGTGGATGTCACCACCAAGGGCGCCACCACTAGGATCACCAAGGTCGGCGCCGTCTGGGGCCTGGCCGATCGCGGCGGCTACCGCGTCCAGCAGGACAAATTGCGCGAACTGCTCACCGGGATGACCGAGTTGCGGATCACCGAGCCGCGCACGGCAGACCCCACGGAGTACAACAAGCTCGGCGTCGATGACCCCAACAGCCCGACTGCCTCTGCCGATCTGCTGCGCCTGCTGGACGCCCAGGGCAAGCCGATCGCCGAATTGATCACCGGCCATCGCCGCTTCCGCACCGCCGGCAACCTGCCGGAAAGCCTCTATATCCGCCGCCCCGGCGAAGCGCAGTCTTGGCTGGCCGAAGGCCGCCTGCCGGTGGACGCCGACCCGCAGCTCTGGCTGGAACGCGACATCGCCAACATCCCGGCCGCCCAGGTCGTCAAGGTCGCCGCCACCCGCGGCGACACCACCCTGGAATTTGCCCGCGATGGCGCCAAAACCGCCTTGGTCAGCCCGGCCGAACACCCGAAACTGGACGACTACCGGGTGGAAGACGTCTTTCGCGCGATGGAACAACTGACCCTGTCCGACGTCGAGCCCGCCAGCAAGCCGCGCGACGGCAAAATCGGCGTCGCCGTCTACACGCTGGCCGACGGCACCGTCATCACCGTCACCTTGTTCCACGCCGACAAGGACATCTGGGCCGAATTTGCCGCCACCGGCGCCAAGGCCGCCAGCTTGCAGGCCGGTTTCGTCGGCTGGCGGTTCCAGCTCGGTTCCTGGAAGGAAAAATCCTTCCTGCCAGTGATGGACGACCTCAAGGCCGACGAACCGAACAAGCCGGCGCCCGCGCCGTAATCCGGTGAGCCGCGAATTTCCCGATCGGCCCTTCGTCGGCCTCGGCGTGGCGGTGCTGCGGCCGATGCCGGACGGCGCCCCGGAAGTGCTGCTGGCGCGGCGCGGCAAGCCGCCCAATCTCGGCCAGTGGAGCCTGCCCGGCGGCGCGCAGGAACTCGGCGAAACCGCCGAAGCCGGCGCGCGACGTGAAATTCTGGAAGAATGCGGCCTCAGCCTCGGGCCGCTGCATCTGGCCGCCAACGTCGACAGCATCCACCGCGATGCCGATGGCCGGGTGCGCTACCATTACACCATCCTCGATTTCGCCGCCCTCTGGCAGGGCGACGAGGCCCGCCCCGGCGACGATGTGGCGGCAGTCGAATGGGTCCGGGTGGACGCACTGGAACCCTACCACCTCTGGTCCGAAGCCTTCCGAGTGATCGCGATTGCACGCCGCTTGCTGGGCTGCTAGCAGGCGGGATGCGCATTATTCTCCTGCTGATAATCGTGCTTCTGGCCGGCGCCTGGTTCTACCCGCCATACGCCGAAGGCACGCCCAACGCCTGCGCGGCGTTCGAGAAAAAAATATCCGCCCTGGTGCCCGGCGGCAACCCCGGTAATCCGCGCCTCACCGCCCTGCTGGGCGCGATGAAGCAGATGGCGACCAGCTCCAACGGGGCAATCGCCGCCATCTATGCCCGCGACCGTTTCCCGCAGGTCCCCGCCTCGCTCGGCTGCCTGCTGGCCTACTGGAAGCTGACCGTAAACCCGGATCTGACGCAGTTTATCAACAACGAAACCGCAAGCTGACCAGCCGCAGGCGTTACTTTGTTCCAGCCGCAGGCGTTACTTTGTTCCAGCCGCAGGCGTTACTTTGTTCCAGCCGCAGGCGTTACTTTGTTCCAGCCGCAGGCGTTACTTTGTTTCAGCCGCAGGCGTTACTTTGTTTCAGCCGCAGGAATCGCCACGCAATGTGAAGCTGAACACTTTGGCGTCCACCACCTCGAAGGTCGTTTCGCACGACCGCTCGATCACCTCCGGCGGAAAAAAACCCGGATCGTAGCCGAAGCCAAAACGATAGGGCTGGAATGGCGCGTAGCCCGGCAGATATACCACCCGGCGCTCGACATAGGCCAGAAAACGATGGCCGTCGGCGTCATAAACCCGCCCAGGCACCCCGAGCTGGCGCACCAGATCGGCTTCCGACTGGCCGACGAAGCCGCCCAGCATCGCCTCCCGCTCGGCCCGCCCACCGGGCAGCACACCACAGCCGGCCAGCACCGGCAGCAATCCCAACAACACCAACCAGCGACGCATCGGCAACCCTCCAGACAAGCCACGTTATAAGCCATTTGTGGCAAAGATGCGGTGCCCGGTCGCCTTCCGCCCGACTTGCATCACCAAGCCGCCCCAACGGCGCCACGCCCTCCAGTGGCTTCCCTAATCGACGCCTACCCGCCCCCAAGCGCCGCCGTAACCTTGCCCCGCATCGCGTCCTCGGTGCCCGGCGGGGCGCGGTAGTTTGGGCAAATGCCATTGCGACCGCAGACGTTGAAGGTCCCGGTAACGGGGTCGATCGCCGGCCGCGGCAGCGGGTGCGGGCTGTCGTAGGATGTCGCCAGCAGCGCCGGGCCGGTCGCTTCGTACAGATTAAAGACAACGCTGCGCCGCGCCCGCACAGCGGGGTAGGGCACCACCACGAAATCGGCACGCAGGATTTCGCTGGCGGCAGCGCTGGCGAGAAAATCCATCAGCGCATCGGCATTGGCGTCCGCCCGATCCGATCGAGCCCCATCGGGCCGCAGCACCGCCGCGCCATACAGCGGCCAGCCGCGCTCGCCGGCGCGCTGGCTGATCGTATAGGCATCCGGCCCGCTCGGCGCGATGCAGGTGGTCCAGGTGAAGCTTGGTGCGCAGCCGCCCGGTGGGCGCAGTGCATCGAAGCTCGACCACAGCACCCAGCCCAGCGGCAGCCAGTCGATGCGGTCGCGGCGCAGCCGGTCGCGGCCTTTCAGTTGCTCGTCGATGTCGGCGAACGGCTGCCCGTGGCCGGCGATCGCCAGCATCTGTTCGGCCGACGCCGCTTCCAGCACCCGGCTGGTCAGCATCGCAACCAGCAGGCGCGGATGCCCAGGGTCGGACGGCGGCTCGGGCGGCAGGTCGCGCACCTCCTGGCGAAACTGCGCCAGACTATCCACCGGATGCGGCACCAGCCGCCAGCCCGCCGGATCGCGCCAGGCGCCGAGCAGATGCCGGACCAATCCGGCGCCGCTGGCCTCCTTGGTGCCGAGCAGTTGCTGGCCGGCGAACACATGCACCACCAGCGGCTCCGCCGCCGCGTTCAGGCTCAGCGGCTCCGCCGCCACGTTCAGGCTCAGCGGCTCCGCCGCGTGGGCAGGCAATGTCGCCAGGAGCAGCGCGAGTAGCAGTTCCAGCAGCGGCCGGATCACCGTCCCAGCACCAGGCGCAGGGCGGCCAGCGTATCGGCACCATCCTGGCCGCGGGCGCTGGCCAAAGCCTCCCAGAACGGCGTCATCCGGCGGGTGGCGGCGGCGATATCCTCGCTCAGCGGGTCAGCCAGCCGCAGCCCGGCCGCTTGCAGTTCGCTGTAGGCGGCGTCATCGTCGGCGGCCAGATCGGCGGCAATCGCCACAGCAAGATCGGCGCCCAGTGTCGCAACCGCGTCGCGCTCGCCCGCTGGCAACCCGGCCAGCGCGGCCGGATTGGCCAGCACCACCCCGTCGCCCCGCACCGGGGTGATCCGGCAGCCATAGGTCAGCCGGTCCTTCCAGGGCCGGCCAACCTCGGCGGCGGTGCCGTACACGCCATGCAATGTGCCGTCGTCCAGCGCGGCCGCAACATCGCTCGCCACCATGCCGATCGCCAGCGCCCCCAACCGCAGCACTGCCTCGCGCTGTTCTTCGTTGGTGGTGCGGATCACCAGCCCGCGCAAATCGTCCAGCACAAGGATTTTCCGCGACGCGAAAATGATCTGCGGCGGTGTCACGTAGTAGCCCAGCAAGGTCAGCCTGCGCTTGGCGAACGCCTTGGCGAGAAACCCCCGCTGGATCGGGATGGCATCGTGCAGTTCGTCGTCGGTCAGGATCAGCCCAGGCATCCGCATCGCCCCGCCCGCCGGCAGCGCGATCGTGAAATACGCATCGTCGCCCAGTTGGATTTTGCCGCCGGCCACCCCGGCGGCCACCGCGGTCGATCGGATCGGCAGCGTGCCGGCGATGCTCAGGGCGATCGTCAGCGCGTTGCCGGTGCGCGCCGGGGCCTCCGCCAGCAGCCGGGCCAGGGTCGCCAGCACCACCGGGGCGGTGCGGTTATGCGAGGAATAGAGCATCCACTGCCTCGCCGCTCGGGCCGACGCCGCACCGCTCAACACCACCGCGAGCCCACCGAGCAACCCCCGGCGATCGATCCGCCCTATACTGTTCAAACGACCCGTCTCCCTCGCGACCGCGCGGCGCGCCATCTAGTGGTCCGATCCCGACGGGCACTTCAGCCCGTTGGGTGAATCGGTCCACAAAATCAAAGGCTAGTGGTAAGAATCTGCCGGCTCTTTCCGTCAGATTCTTACCACTAGCACAGCTCGCCGGAATCCGGCACATGGGGTTTATCGGGAGATTTGCGCCACGGCAAAGCCACTCCCGCCGTGCGACGAACCAGGGAGCCAGCGCCATGCAACAGATCGGTCACTACCTCAACGGGCAGCACGTGGCGGGCAGCGGTCCTGGCCAGGACGTCTTCAACCCAGCCACCGGCGAAGTCTCCGGCCGGGTGACGCTGGGCGGCGCCGAGATCGTGGCCCAGGCGGTCGCCTTCGCCAACGCCGCCTGGCCCGCCTGGGCTGCCACGCCGCCGCTGCGCCGCGCCCGGGTGATGTTCAAGTTCAAGGAATTGCTGGAAACCAACACCAAGCGGCTGGCCGCGCTCATCACCGCCGAGCACGGCAAGGTGCTGTCGGATGCCGAGGGGGAAGTGCAGCGCGGGCTGGAAGTGGTGGAATTCGCCTGCGGCATTCCGCATCTGCTGAAAGGCGAGTTCACCGAAGCCGTCGCCACCGGCATCGACGCCTGGACCATGCGCCAGCCGCTCGGCGTGGTGGCCGGCATCACCCCCTTCAACTTCCCCGCCATGGTGCCGCTCTGGATGATCCCGGTGGCGCTGGCGACCGGCAACTGCTTCATCCTCAAGCCCTCCGAAAAAGACCCCTCGGTGAGCCTCGTGCTGGCCGAACTGCTGGCCCAGGCCGGGCTGCCGGCCGGCGTGTTTCAGGTCGTGCAAGGCGGCCGCGACGCGGTCGAGGCATTGCTCGACAGCCCCGGCGTGGAGGCGATCAGCTTCGTCGGCTCAACCCCGATCGCCGAGGCGATCTATCGCCGCGGCACCCACGCCGGCAAGCGGGTGCAGGCGTTGGGAGGTGCGAAAAACCACCTGGTGGTCATGCCGGACGCCGATCTCGATGGCGCCGTCGATGCGCTGATGGGCGCCGCCTACGGCTCGGCCGGCGAACGCTGCATGGCGGTTTCGGTGGCGGTCGCGGTGGGCGACGTCGGCGACAAACTGATCGCCAAACTGGCGCCGCGCATCGGCGCCTTGAAGGTCGGGCCGGGCACCGACAAGGAAGCCGAAATGGGGCCGCTGGTCACCGGCGAACACCGCGCCAAGGTTTTTGCTTATGTCGATAAAGGCGTCGCCGAGGGCGCCAAGCTGGTGGTCGATGGGCGCGGACTATCGTTGCAGGGCTATGAGAAAGGGTTCTTCATCGGCGGCTCGCTGTTCGACAACGTAACCCCCGATATGACCATTTATCAGGAAGAAATCTTCGGCCCGGTGCTCGGCGTGGTGCGCACCAAAACGTTGGGGGAAGCGACGCAGTTGATCAACGCGCACCGCTTCGGCAACGGCACCGCCTTGTTCACCGCCGATGGCGGCGCCGCCCGCAGCTTCGCCAGCGCCATCAAGATCGGCATGGTCGGCATCAACGTGCCGATCCCGGTGCCGGCGGCGTTCCATAGTTTCGGCGGCTGGAA
>JAYTQP010000167.1:0-12656 GCA_043746675.1 Rhodospirillales bacterium
AAAATCGGCGGTGACGGCGCGGCGCGGGAGGTGGTGCTGTCGATGGCCGATCTGCGCGCGATGCCGCAACGCGAAATTGTCGCGGTTTGTCAGAATGCCGGCAACCGGCGTGCGCTGGCCGAACCCAAAGTGCCGGGGGTGCAATGGGGGCAGGGCGGGATGGGTTGCGCGCGCTGGCGCGGTGTGCGGCTGCGCGACGTGCTGCAGAAGGTCGGGGTGAAGCCTGAGGCTGTCGAAATGGCGATGACCGGCGCCGACAGCGCCGCCAACCCGGACCACGAGCCCTTCACCAAAAGCCTGCCGATCGAGCGCGCCATGGATGCCGGCACGCTGATTGCGCTCGATATGAACGCCAGCCCGCTGCGGCTGCTGAACGGCTACCCCGCCCGCATCATCCGCCCCGGCTGGGCCGGCACTTACTGGGTAAAACACGTCACCAGCCTGCAACTGCGAACCAGCGCCTTCGCCGGCCGGTTCATGAGCGTCGAAAACCGGCTGCCGACCGGCCTGTTCCCGGTCGAACACCCGTTCGATACCCAGGAGGACGGCCGCACCAGCCCGGTTACCGAACTGGTGATCAACAGCCTGGTCACCAACGTCGTCGATGGCGATACGGTGCAACTGGCCGGGCTGGCCTTGCAGGGCCTGGCCTGGGACAATGGCAGTGGGGTGCAGTCGGTTTCGATTTCGCTCGATGGCGGCACGCACTGGAAAACCGCGGTGCTCGGGCCGGATAGCGGACGCTTCGCCTTCCGCCGGTGGCGGTTCGCGATCACCGGCGTGCGGCCGGGCGTGCTCAATGTGCTGGTGCGCGCGACCGGCAATGACGGGCAGTTACAGGGCGAACGCCGGCGGTCCAACCCTGGCGGCTACCTGCTCAACAAGATGCAGCGCTTCACTTTGACCGCCACCGCATGACCGCCGAAACCATGACTGCCGGCAAGCTTGCGCCCTGGTATATCGTGCCGGCCAACCACAAATGGGCGGCGCGCCGGGCGTTGGAACAGGAGAACTGAGCGGATGCGCATTCTGTCTGGCCGCGACATCGCCGATCTGGTGGATGTGGCGGCGCTGATGCCGGCGATCGCCGCCGCGATGCGCGCGGTCTCGCGCGGCGCCGCCGAATTGCCGCTGCGTAGCATGGTCAAGCTGCCGGGCCGCGACATGATGGGCATGATGGGTGGCTGGCTCGGCGACCCCGCCGGGCACGGCATCAAGGTGCTGAGCCTGTTTCCGGACAATCCGCGCCACGGCCGTTCATCCCATGCTGGGCTGATGCTGCTGTTCGATCCGGCAACCGGCCTGGCCCGCGCCTGCCTCGATGCCGCGGTGCTGACCGCGATGCGCACCGCCGCCGCCACGGCGGTCGCCACCAACCTGCTGGCCCGGCCGGACGCGACCCGGCTCGCCATTCTCGGCTGCGGCGAGCAGGCCGCCATCCATGTCGCCGCGATGAAAGCCATTCGCCCGATCGGCCGCATCGCGGTCTGGGGCCGCGATCCCGCCAAGGCTGCGGCCTTTGCTGCCGCGCACGGCGCCCTTGTGGCCGCCAGCGTGGCCGAAGCGGTCGCCGGGGCCGATATCGTGGTCACCGCCACCCCGGCCAGCACGCCGTTTCTGCTGCCGGCGATGCTGCAACCCGGCCAGCATATCGCCGCCGTCGGTGCCTCGATCCCCGGCATGCAGGAAATCGATGCCGCCTGCCTGCCGCGGCTGCGCGTGTTCACCGACTATCTGCCCTCGCTCGAAGCCCAGGCCGCTGAGGTGATTGCCGCGCGGCGCGCCGGCTACGATCCGCAGCCGGTCGAAATCGGCGCCGTACTGAACGGCGCGCCGGGCCGCACCAGCAGCACGGAAATTACCCTCTACCGCTCGCTCGGCATCGCCGCCCAGGACCTCGCGGCGGCGCATGCGGTGCTCGCTTTGGCGGAGGCCGCCGGGCGCGGCGTGGTGGTGGACATGACCTGACGATCCGGCGCCCTTCGGCGCCGGTGAATTGCACGCCGATTGAAAATGCCCTCTTCACAATCACCGAATAGGTGCCATCCTGCGCGCCGAACCATTAGCAGGAGCAGCCTATGTCTCTCGATTTCAGCGACCGGCGCGTTGTCGTGTGCGGCGGCAGCCGCGGCATCGGCCGATCCACCGCGCTGGGCTTTGCCGCTGCCGGCGCCGCTGTTTCGATCTGCGCCCGTGGGGCGGAGCAGCTTGAGATTACCCGGGCGGAGCTCGCCGCGCATGGCCACACTGCCCATGCCGGCGTGTGCGACCTCGGCGATGCCGACGCGATCAGCGCCTACATCGCCGCCGCCGCCACCGCACTGGGCGGGATCGACATTCTGGTCAACAATGCCTCCGGCTTTGGCATGACCGACGATGCCGCCGGCTGGGCCGCCGGCTTCGCGGTCGATGTGATGGCGATCGTCCACGCCAGCCAGGCTGCGCTGCCGCATTTGCTGAAGGCCAGCAGCCCGGCGATCGTTTCGGTTTCCTCGATTTCCGCCTACCGCCCGTCCGGCCGGTCTGCGCCCTATGCCGCGGTCAAGGCGGCGGTCGTGCAATACACGTCCAGCCAGGCGATGATGTGGGCCAAGCAGGGCATCCGGGTGAACGCGGTTGCCCCCGGCTCGATCGAATTTGCCGGCGGAAGCTGGGAAAAACGCAAGCAGGAAGGCTCGCCGGTTTACGAGGCGGTGCTGAAATCCATCCCCTTCGGCCGGCTCGGTGCGCCCGAGGAAGTGGCCGACGCCATCCTGTTCCTGGCCTCGCCGATGGCGCGCTGGGTAACCGGGCAGACCTTGGTGGTCGATGGCGGGCAGCTTCTGTTCAGTTGACCGCCGGATGACGCCCGCCCGCCAACCGCCCGCCGTTGATCCAGCTTCCGACCGCGCGGTGGACCGCGGCCCGCTTTCCGGCCTGATCGGCTTGGCGCTGCGGCGCGCGCAGATGGCGGTGTTCCAGGATTTCAACCGCGCGACGGAGGACGAGGCGATCCGCCCGGCGCAGCAGAAGGCTCATCGCGGCGCCATCCGCAGCGCGCCATCCAGCCTGATGGTTTCGCCATTCAACATCCGGTTGCCGATAATATGCAGCGCCAGGGCTGCATATTCCTCTGGCATGCCCAAACGCTGCGGATACGGCACGCTGTCGCCGAGCGATTGCTGGATCTCGGCCGGCAGGCTGCGCAGCATCGGGGTCAGAAACAGGCCGGGCGCAATCGTCATCACCCGAATGCCATAGCGCGCCAGCTCGCGGGCAATCGGCAGGGTCATGCCAACCACCCCGGCCTTGGAGGCCGCATAGGCCGCCTGGCCGATCTGCCCATCGTAGGCGGCGATCGAGGCGGTGTTGATCACCACCCCGCGCTCGCCATCGTCTAGTGCGTCCAGCTTGCTCATCTCCGCCGCTGCCAGCCGCAGCATGTTGAAGCTGCCGATCAAGTTTACCCGCACTACTTTCTCGAACCCGGACAGTCCGGTCGGCCCGTCGCGCCCGACCACCCGGCTGGCATTGCCAACCCCGGCACAATTCACCAGCACCCGCGCCGGCCCGAGCGCCGCCGCCACCGCCGCGAACGCCTGCTCGGCGGCGTCCGCGTCGGCCACGTCGCAGGTGATCGCGACGCCGCCGATTTTCAGCGCCATTTCCTGCGCGGCGGCAACGTTCACGTCGATCACGGCAACCTTTGCGCCGGCCGCCGCCAGTGCCTGCGCGGTGGCGCCACCCAGGCCGGAGGCGCCGCCGGTTACGATGGCGGCAATATTTTTGAGGTTCATGGAGTTGGCCCTTTAGGAGAAAAAAACGTTGCTATGCTTCGGGGGTTTCGATCAGCAGAGCAATCCCCTGGCCGCCGCCGATGCAAGCGCTGGCGATGCCGCGCGATTGCAAGCCCGCAACGGCAAACTCCCACGAGGTCACCGGCACGATCTTATCGGCGAGGTGCGCTGAAGGTGGAATTCAGCGGCTGTCGGCGAAGCTCTGCACCAGACTGCCGCATACCAGCCGCCAGCCATCCACCAGCACGAAGAAAATCAGCTTGAACGGCAGCGAAACCACGCTCGGCGGCAGCATCATCATGCCCAGGCTCATCAGCACACTGGCCACCACCGTGTCGATCACCAGAAACGGCAGATACAGCAGAAACCCGATCTCGAACCCCCGCCGCAACTCGCCCACCAGAAACCCGGGGATCAAGGCCCGCCATGGCGCATCCGTCATCGTCGCCGGCACCGGCAGATGCGCCAGATCGAGAAACAGCCTGAGATCATCGGGCTTGATGTTGGCAATCATGAACTTGCGAAACGGCTCCGCCGCCAGCCGCATGCCCTCGATTTCAGCGACCCGCCCCTCGCTGAGCGGCAGCAACCCGGTGCTCCAGGCCTGATCCAGCACGGGCTGCATGATGAAATAGGTCAGAAACAGCGCCAGCCCGATCAGCACCACATTCGGCGGCGTGCCTTGCGCGCCGATCGCCCCGCGCAACAGCGACAGCACAACGATAATGCGGGTAAAGCCGGTCACCATCACCAGCAGGCTCGGCGCCAGCGAGAGCAGGGTGATCAGCGCGGTCAACTGCATCAGCCGCGCCGTGGTGCCTTCGCCGCCGGCGCCGAGACTGAGGTTGATCGACTGCGCGCCGGCGAGGCCGGGCAACAAAATCAGTCCCAGCACCGCCCAGATTGCCCAACGCTTCATGCGCCCGGCTCCAACCAGCCGAGCATCCGATCTTGCGGACCGCCGGTCAGCAGCAGCAATTCCCGGCCGTCACAACGGATCACCAGCAGGCGTCGGCGTGGATCGAGCGCCAGGCTCTGCGCGATCGCCAGCCGCCCGCCACCCGCCGGCACAGCCAGGCGCTCGGCAAGCTTGAAGCGGCGGGCGAGGAATTGTGCCAGCAGTGCCAGCGCGACCACAAAAGCCAGCGCGCCGAGGGTGGTCAACAACGTTGCAAATTGCATACGGAATTTTTCCGATGGTGAAATTGGGCGATCAGGCTGGCGGCAACGCCACCCCCAGCGCATCGAGTTCGGTAAGCAGTACTGCCAGCCGCGGCCGAACCTGCCGGCCTTGTTCCGTCGGCAGATCGAGCGAGCGGGCGCAGAGGATGCCGATCACCCGGTCCAACCCCGCGATATCGATCGGCCTGCCATCCCGCCGCAGGCCACGGGCGATGCGCAAGGTGACGCCGACGGCATCGATCATCCGATCGACCACCGCAGCGGGCGCCAGCATGCCGGCTGGCGGCGCGGGAAAGAAGGATTGGGTCACCCCCTGCTTTAACCAGCAAGAGATTTACAAACGGTTGCGCGCGGCGGCCCGATCCGGACAACCCGAACATTCGCCCCGACCATTGCCACCGCAACCATCCTGGTTGCCGGCTGCGGCCACGTCGCTGATTAACCCGACGTTAGGCAGTGGCGGCTATTGATCCAACGCAGCAGACAGCGAGATCGGTTATGACAGCGGGCACTTCGGGGACAGTGGGCAATTCAGGGTTGGGGCTTTTCGATCTGGCGGATCGCCGGCTGGCCTATCTCGATCACCGTCAGCAAGTCCTGGCGCAGAACGTCGCCAACGCCAATACGCCGGGCTGGCAGGCGAGAGATTTACAGCCATTCGCTGCCGTCATCGCCGGCCATTTCGCCATCGTGCCGATGCAGACCAACCCGATGCACATGCCCGGGAATAAAAATTCCGCTGGCGATACGGTCAAAATCACAGCAGAACGGGCACCGGATGGTAACGGCGTCAAACTCGACGAACAGCTCAGCAAGGTCGCCGATACCGAAATGGCACAGACCACGACCACGAAAATTTATACCAAATACCTGGCGCTCTATCGTCTGGTGCTCGGCCGATGAAGCGTCCCCACAGTGACGGAGGTCGTCGATGGAACTGAACACCGCCCTGATAATCTCCGCCCGCGGCATGGATGCGCAAACCGCGCGCTTGCGGGTGATCGCGGAAAATCTCGCCAATCAGGATACCACGGGCAGTTCGCCGGCTGCCGCGCCCTATCGCCGCAAAACGATTAGTTTCGAAAATAAGTTGGACCGATCGCTGGGCGTCGAGACGGTGCAGGTGAAAAATATCGGACAGGACAAGTCGGATTTCCCGCAGCGCTACGATCCCGGCCACCCCGCCGCCGACAAGAACGGGTATGTACGAACGCCCAACGTCAACAGCTTCGTCGAAGTGATGGACATGCGGGAAGCCGAGCGCAGCTACGCCGCCAATTTGTCGGTCATGCAAGTGTCGCGCGGCATGCTGGCGCGGACCATCGACATGCTGAAATAGCGATGGCGATCCCAACCCTTGTCGTTACCCCCGCCACCGCCGCGCGCGCTTATGCCGATGTCGCCGGCAATCTTGGCGCCCCGGCCGATCCATCGGGCGGCTTCGGCGGCGCGCTGGCCCGCGCGCTCGACGGCGTGGTGCAAACCAGCAAGGCGGCCGAGCAGCAATCCATGCAGGCCATCGCTGGCACCGGCAGTCTCACCGACGTGGTTTCCGCCGTGGCCAAGGCCGAACTCGCGCTGCAAACCACCATGGCGATCCGCGACCGCGTGGTACAGGCGTATCAGGACATCATGCGGATGCCGATCTGATTTTTTCTCCCGGGCAAAAGGCGCGGCGCATGCAGGATGGCGATGTCGGCGGGATGATCCGGGATGCAATGATGCTGGTGGTCCGGCTCGGCGGGCCATTGCTGATCGTCACTTTGGTGGTCGGCGTCACCATGTCGCTGGTGCAGGCGGTCACCCAGATCAATGAACCGGCGCTGGCGTTTCTGCCCAAGCTGATCGCCATCGGTGCGGCCTTGATGTTCGGCGGCGCCTTCATGTTTTCCAGCCTGCATGATTTCACCCAGACCATGTTCGACCATATCGTGGCCGTCGGCGGGCGTTGAATGGCCGCCGACCCGAGCCTGCTGGCCCAACTGCCGGCCTGGGCGTTCGCGCTTATTCTGGTGCTGTCGCGGGTCGGCGGCGTGTGCATGCTGCTGCCCGGCCTGGGGGAAGCCGAAGTGCCGATGAACATTCGCGCCGGCGCCACCTTGGCCTTCACCCTGCTGCTGCTGCCGGCGCTGCAACCCGGGCTGCCTGCGATGCCGGAAAATCCGTTCCGCCTGGCCGGCTGGCTGGGGGGGGAAATTCTCTGCGGCCTCTGGCTCGGCTGGCTGGCGCGGCTGCCCATGCTGGCGTTGCCGATGGCCGGGCAATTGGCCGCCGGCGCGCTCGGCCTGTCCAACGTCTTGCAGCCCGACCCAACGCTCGGGCCGCAAACCAGCGCGATTTCCCGCCTGTTCGCGCTCGCTGCCCCCGCCATCCTGCTCGCCAGCGGGCTTTATGCGCTGCCGCTGCGCGCCTTGATGCAAAGCTATCGGGTGATCCCGCCCGGCGTATGGCTGCCGGCCGGCGACCTAGCGCAACGGATCACCGTCACGGTCGGTGAAAGCTTCGCGCTGGCGATGCAACTGGCCGGCCCGTTCATCGCCGGCGGCTTGGTCTGGCAGGTTGCATTGGGCGTGCTGGCCCGGCTGGTGCCGCAGTTGCAGGTTTATTTCGCCGCCATGCCCGGCCAGATCCTTGGCGGGCTGCTGCTGTTGGCGCTGTTCAGCGTGGGCGTGCTGCAAACCTGGCAAACTGCGATGGCCGGCCTCTCGTTCGGGCTGGCGCCATAGAAGATGGCGGATGCCGAGGACCGCGATCTTCCCGCCTCCCAGCGCCGGCTCGATCAGGCCCGCGCCGCCGGCCAGGTGCCGCTGTCGCGCGAAGTGGCAACCGTCGCCGTGCTGGCCGCGATGCTGATGGTGCTGTCGGTTGGCGGGCCGGGGCTGGCGCGCGGCCTGATCGGCGGGCTGGTGCCGTTTCTACAACCGGCGTCGGGGTTGCAGCCGTTGGCCGGCCTGCACGCGGCCGCATCGGTCGGGCTGGGTGTGCTGATGCCGTTCGCGCTCGCAATCCTGTTCGCCGGCGGCGGCGCGGTGCTGCTGCAAACCGGTCTGCATCTGAACCGCAAGGCGCTGCTGCCGGATTTCAGCCGGATCAGCCCGCTGCACGGGTTTGGCCGGCTGTTCGGCAGCACAACCCTGGCCGAAGCAAGCAAGGCGATGCTGAAGCTCGGCGTGGTCGGCACCGCCGGCTGGCTCGGCGCCCGCAGCCTCGCCCCGACGCTCGCCCGCCTCGACGCCAGCCCGGTGCAGATGCTGGTGCCGAATATAGTGCATCTGCTCGGCCTGGTGCTGCTGCCGATGATCGCCGCGCAGGGCGCGATCGCGCTGTTCGATGTCGCCCGTGCCCGATTGAAACATAACCGCGACCTGCGCATGACCCGCGAGGAACTGCGCCAGGAACAGCGCGAACAGGAAGGCGATCCGCAGATCAAGGCGCGCATCCGCCGCATTCGCCAGCAACGCGCCCGGCAAGGGATGGTGAAAGCGATGCGCACCGCCACCGTGGTTATTACCAACCCGACGCATTATGCTGTCGCCCTGGTATATGATCGCGCCCGCGGCAGCGCGCCGCGGGTGGTCGCAAAGGGAATGGACGAAATGGCGGCCCGCATTCGCGATGTTGCCCGCAGCAATCGGGTGCCGCTGGTGGCCAACCCGCCGCTGGCGCGCGCGCTTTACCCGGTCGATCTCGACACCGAAATTCCGGCGGAACATTTCCAGGCGGTGGCCGAAATCATCGCCTATGTCTGGCGCCTGAGCGGACGGCTGCGATGACCGTGCGGCCGTTGCTCGGGCGCCGCCCGCTGCTCGATCGGCTGGCCGATCGGCACGACCCGCTGACCGCGCTGCTGTTCGATGCGATGCCGACCGCGATGGCGCTGATCGGGCGCGATGGTGCCCGGCTGCGGTGCAACGCCGCCTGGCGCGCGCTTGCTACTGCGGATCTTGCGGATATGTTCGCGCCGGATGCCGCCGGTCTGGTCGCCAGCGCCTTGACCGATAGCCTGTCCGGCCAAACCGCAACCCCCTTGCCGGATTTACGTCTGGCCGAAGGCGGCATCACCATCGGCCTGCAAATCCTGCCGCTCGCCAATGGTGACGGCGCGCTGCTGGTGGCCGAGGACCGCTCGCCGACCCTGCTGTTGCAGGCCCAACTGGCGCAGAGCCAGCGCCTGCAGGCGGTCGGCGCGCTGGCCGGCGGCATCGGCCATGATTTCAACAATTTGCTCGCAGCCGTGCTCGGCGCGGCGGACGCCATTGCCGAACGCAAGCTGGAGCCGGACACCCGGCACGACCTAGGCATCATCCAGGCCAGCGCGGAACGCGGCGCGGCGCTGGTGCGCCAACTGCTCGCCTTCGGTGGCCAGCAAACCCTGCAACCGCTGGCGCTGGCGGTGAATCCGGCGCTGGACGCGGTTTTCGTGCTGCTGCAACGCCTGCTGCCGGCATCGGTGGATTTCCGTCTGGAACTGGAAAACCCCGGCCGCCACGTGCTGATCGACCCCGGCCAGTTCGACCAGATCGTGATGAATTTGGCGGTCAATGCGCGCGATGCGATGCCGGAGGGCGGCACGCTGCGGCTGGCCAGCGGGCATGCCACCCTGCTGCACCCGCTGCCATCCTTGCCGGACACGGTTCCCCCTGGTCGCTACGTTACCATCGAGGTGCGCGACAGCGGCAGCGGCATTGCGCCAGACCTGCTGGGCCGCATCTTCGAACCATTTTTTACCACCCGTCGGGCCGCCGGCGGCACCGGGTTGGGGTTGGCAACGGTGCTCGGCATCGTTCATCAGTCCAATGGTTTCATGACGCTCGCCAGCACGCCGGGGCAGGGGACCTGGTTCCGGCTGTATTTCCCTCGATATGCTGCCCCGTTGCCAGTAGCCGCGCCAGTAGCCGCGCCGGCCGCCGCGCCGGTCGCGGCAAAACCCAACGGCGGCATGGTGCTGCTGGTGGATGATGAAGAACCCCTGCGCCAGCTCGCCGCCCGCCTGCTCACCCGGCGCGGCTGGACCGTGCTGTCGGCCGAAGACGCCGCTACCGCGCTGGCTTTGCTGGACCAAGCCCCGCCAATCGACGCGGTGGTGACCGATCTGGTGATGCCCGGCATGGATGGCAGCGCGCTGGTGCAGGAAGTGCGCCGCCGCCTTGGCCGGCCGGATTTGCCGGCGATCCTAGTGTCCGGCTACGCCCAGGCCGGGCTGCGCGACCGGATTGGCGGGGTGGCGACGATTTTTATGCCCAAACCCTATCGGCTGGCTGAATTGGCCGACAGACTGGCGACGCTCGCACAGCGCTGAGCCTGCAATAAGCGGTTGACCGAATCTCCGCGATGTGGCCCAATGTTCATACTTTGTTCCATCATTCTCCAGATTAACGAACATATAACGAACGAATCCTTAATGACCCGTAAACCACAGATTGTCCCGACCAGCCGGGATGTGACAGACTCAGATGCCAACCAACCCCTCCGCGGCGCCAGTGCCCGGGGCCAGGAGATGCCGATGGAAAAAAACAAGGCGCTTGATGCCGCGATGGTACAGATCGAACGGGCCTTCGGCAAAGGCTCGATCATGCGCATGGGTGCGCGCGCCGGCGACGAACAGATCGAGGTTATTCCGTCTGGCTCGCTCGGCCTGGATCTTGCCCTCGGCATCGGCGGCATGCCGCGCGGCCGCATCGTGGAAATCTACGGGCCGGAAAGTTCCGGCAAGACCACGCTGGCGCTCCATATCATCGCCGAAGCCCAGAAGCGCGGCGGCACCTGCGCCTTCATCGATGCCGAACATGCGCTCGATCCGATCTACGCCCGCAAGCTCGGCGTCGATGTCGATAATCTGCTGATCAGCCAGCCCGACGCCGGTGAACAGGCGTTGGAAATCGCCGATACCCTGACCCGCTCCGGCGCGATCGACGTGCTGGTGATCGATTCGGTGGCCGCTTTGGTGCCGCGCGCCGAACTCGAAGGCGAAATGGGCGACAGCCACATGGGCCTGCACGCACGGCTGATGAGCCAGGCGCTGCGCAAAATCACCGGCAGCGTGTCGCGCAGCAAAACCATGCTGGTGTTTCTCAACCAGATCCGCATGAAGATCGGCGTGATGTTCGGCAATCCCGAGACCACGACGGGTGGCAACGCGCTGAAATTCTATGCGTCGATCCGACTGGAAATCCGCCGCATTGGCCAGATCAAGGAGCGGGAGGAGGTCGTCGGCAACCAGACCCGGGTGAAGGTGGTGAAGAACAAGCTGGCGCCGCCGTTCAAGCAGGTGGAATTCGACATCATGTATGGCGAGGGCGTGAGCAAGGTGGGCGAGTTGCTCGACCTCGGCGTCAAGGCCGGCGCGGTGGAGAAATCCGGCGCCTGGTTCAGCTACGACAGCCAGCGCCTGGGCCAGGGCCGCGAGAACGCCAAGCAGTTCCTGCGGGATCATAAGGACATCGCGGCCGCGATCGAGGTGAAGATTCGGGAGCAGTCGGGCGTGATTACGAACACGATGCTGGACACGTCGGACGATAGCGAGATGGCGGAGGCGGCGGAGTAATTTCGGCGGCTGGTTTATTGCCGGGTTGCAGGAGGGCCGGGGTTTTGCCCCGGCCTTTCTTGTTTTTAGACGGCATGAAAAATGGCACCACGTTAACGATTTATTAACGATTTTCCGGCATCCCGCATCGGCAAAGAATTTTCACGCAGGTGCTGACAGTTCGAACGATCTATCTGGCCGAATCATCGGTTGCGCCTTCACCGTGCTCAATGCACTCGGTGCCGGGTTCGCCGAGACAATCTACAGAATGCCTTGGCCCATGAAAGTTACAGACAAAATCAACGCTGCTGGTTAAACTGAAAACCGTCGAAGTCTTGAACGACGACCATCGTGCCGAATGCGTCAACTACGTCAAAGCAAGCGGCTTCCAGCTTTGCCTTCTGCTCAACTTCGGCAACCGGCGCCTCGAAGTCAAACGCGTCGCGCGCCGGCTGCGATCCAGACTCCGTCTGCGTGCATTCGCACGCATCGCCTAAAAAATCCGCGTGAAAATACCTTTCGTGCAACCGAACAGATATCTCCAGTCATATCCGGACCGTTGACGCCGCGGGTACCGGAAAAGCGAGCCGGAAAGCACTAACATATCGATTGTGCCAACCAGGCCCCCCGCATAACCTGCCGCCAACAGCCGGCAGCGGGGAGATCGCGATGCGGAGATTTATCGGGGCGCTGGGGCTCGCGCTGCTGCTGCTTTGGGGCTTGACCGCCGGCCGCGCCGCCGCGGCCGACACCGAACTGCGCGTCGTCGTTACCAACGGCGGTACCGATGTCGCCAACAAGGCCGACATCCACGTCTACCCCGGCGGCACCCACACGCCGACCGGGGTCCAAGGCAACGCCAATGTCGGCTGGGCGGATTCCGGGCAACCGATCGCGATGCCCGAGGGTACTTACGATGTCCGTATTACCTTCGAGGACGGCGGCGCGCACAAGGTCGTCTGGCTCGACAAGCTGGCCGTCGCCGGTTCGGTGACCAAAACCGAGGAACTGGGGATGCCGATCGCCGAGGTGCGCTACACCGTCACCAACGGCGGCACGGATGTCGGCGACCATGGCGCCGTCCATATCTATCCCGCCGGTACCCATACCCCGAACGGCGTGCAGAGCAACGCCCACGTCGGTTGGGCCAATTCCGGGCAGACAATACGCCTGCC
>JAYTQP010000168.1:0-1538 GCA_043746675.1 Rhodospirillales bacterium
CGTTTCTCATACCATGGACCCTGGTGGGCCAACTCGCCGCCGTTCGCTTCTGCGTCACCGCCGATGCCTCCCCCGGCCTGCTGCCGCGCCTGCTGCAACCGTTTGCCAAGCGCGACCTCACCCCGGACAGCTTCGAATGCCGCCGCACCGGGCCAAACCTGCGGGTGGACATAACCCTGGTCAGCATGCCCGCCGAAATGGTGCATCTGGTGGCCGGCAACCTGCAACAAACCATCGGCGTCCAGCGCGTCACCTGCCAACAGGAAGTCACCGGATCAGTACGCCGCGCCGCGTAGCGATCAGTCGTCAGTCGCTCGTTTTCAGAAGGAGCGGTCCTTCTGAAAACGCGATAACCGGTAGCGCGGATGCGATCCGCCGCGTGAGGCCGAAATTCCCGCTACCCCAACGGCCGAACTCCCAGAATATGCGCGATCGCGTAGGTCAGGTCCGGCCGGTTGAGGGTATAAAAATGGAACTCGTCGATGCCGCTGGCTTGCAGTTGGCGAACCTGTTCGGCGGCGACGACGGTTGCGATCATGCGGCGGATCTCGACATCCTCCTCCACCCCGTCGAAGTAGGCGCCGAGCCAGTCCGGCACGGTCACCCCCGATACGGCGGAAAATTTCACGATCTGGGCATAGTTCGACACCGGCATGATGCCCGGCACGATCGGCGCGGTGATGCCGGCGGCGAGGGCGAGGTCGAGGAAGCGCAGAAAGGTCGCGTTGTCGAAGAAGTAGTTGGTGATCGCGCGGGTGGCGCCGGCGTCGAGCTTGCGCTTGAGATTGTCGAGATCGGCGATCGGGTTGGCGGCGGTCGGATGGATCTCCGGATAGGCGGCCACCGAGATTTCGAAATCGGCGATTTTCTTCAGCCCGGCAACCAGATCGCTGGCATAGGCATAGCCGTCGGGGTGCGGAACGTAAGCGCCGCCGCCCGGCACGTCGCCGCGCAGGGCAACGATATGGCGAATGCCGGCATCCCAGTATTGCCGGGCAACGTCGTCGATTTCCCCACGTGCAGCGCCGACGCAGGTCAGATGCGCCGCCGGCGTCAGCGTGGTGTCGGTGACAATGCGGGCGACGGTGGCATGGGTGCGCGCCTGGGTGCTGCCGCCGGCGCCGTAGGTAACCGAGACGAAGCGCGGGGCAAGCGGTTCGAGCCGGCGGATGCAGGCCCAGAGCTGGGTTTCCAGCGTCTCGGTGCGCGGCGGAAAAAACTCGAACGACAATTTCGGCGCCCCGGCATCGGCACCGGGCGCGGGCAGGCGGCCGAACCGGGGGCCGGACAGCCAGCGGGCGAGGGTGGCTTGCGGCGCGGCATGGCCGCCGCTGGAAAGTGCGTTCATGGTGGGATATTGGCGATCTTGCGGCCGGAGGCAAGCGCGCCACGCTCCGCCGTTTGGTCGCGCGGGCAAAGTTCGCGTTGAATGTTGCGTGATGAATGGTAGAAAGCCGCCAGGGTGGCGTGGACAATCCGCCGTGCGCTCCCATGTCTAATACCTATTTTCCACGACCAGGCGCGTTGCTGCGGATCGG
>JAYTQP010000169.1:0-10950 GCA_043746675.1 Rhodospirillales bacterium
GCATCCGGTAAAGCCGGCATGCTGATCGCGGCAATCATCGGCGTGCTGGTGTTGGCCGGCGGGGCGGCCGGATGGCTGCTGCTGCGCGGCGGCAAGCCCGAGCAACAGGTTGCGAGCATCCCTCCTAACGCGACGCCGCCGAACGCCGCGCCGTTGAACGTTGCGCCATCGGTGCCCACCGTACCGGCTCCGCCGGCACCGGCGCCCGTCGTTGCCGCGCCCCCGGTTGTGGTTGCGCCGATCCCGGCGGCCCCGGTTCCGGCCCAACCTGCGCCGACCGTGCCTATTCCCGCCCCGCCGCCGGTGGTGGTCGCCGCGCCGGTTCCGTCACTCCGCGATTATGTCGCCGCCCTGCCCTGCACCGCGATCTACGGCGAGGCTTCGGCCAACCGTCTGGCACTGCACGGTATCGTGCCGCGGGATAATTTTGCTGGCCTGCGCGATCGGTTCGACCACACCGATGCCACCAGCCGAATTTGGAAGGTAACCGCGTTCCCGGCGCTGCAAGGCTACTGCCATCTGATCGAGGTGTTGCGCCCGGTGCTGCGCAGCATCGGCGACACGGGTGGCGTCACTGCCGCCCTGGTGCCATCACGGGTCACCCGATCGCTGCAACTGGTTGACAACGATCCGATCGATTTTGAGATCGTTGCACCGGATTTCGCGAGCGTCTTGCAAGTCGATTATGTCGGCAGTGACGGCAAGGTTTCGCACTACATGCCGCGCAAGGCCGCCCCCGCTTTCGTTGCCCGGCGGCTGCGGGCGGGCGAGCATATTCGGATGTTCGACGCGATCCCGAACGGCGCCTTTTCCGTCGGCCCGCCGTACGGCACCGATCTGGTCGTGGTCATCGCCGCCTCCGAGCCATTGCAGATGGCTCGCACCGCTGACGACGACGAAAAACTGGATTCCTACGCAAAAAATCTGGGCAGCGCGATCGAGGCCGCCCGCCGCAAAGGCGTCCGCATCTCGGTCGAATTCGTGCCGGTAACCTCGGTCGAAAAGGCGCCGTAAACAAGCCTATTACGGCAGCGCCGCGCGCACCGACTGGGCGGCGTCGTGCAGCCAGCCGGCGGGCATCATGGCCAGGAAGGCGGCACGCAATTGTTCCACCCGCGCCACCGGCAGGCCGCAACTGCGGGCGTTGAAGTAGCGCCCGTCGGTGGTGTGCATCAAATGGGCCTGGGTTTCATTGATCAGCAAATCCTCGTTCTTCGGATCATAACCCTGCCGGGTCAGGAATTCGCGGAAGCTGGCACGGTCGCTCTTGGTCATTTCCGTGGTCCAGAAATACTTGCTGAAAGCGGCGTAGGCGGGGTTGGTGAAATATTCGCCATGCGACAATTCATGCCGCAGCAGGCTGGCCCGGCCGGACGCATCCACGAACGGATCGCTGCCTTCACGCGGAATTGAAATCACCGCGCCGCCGGTTCCCGGCGCCAGCAGACCGTGCTGGTCGAGCAGGTCATGCAGTTGGCGTTCGTCGCGGCCAAGCGCGATACCCTCCCGCGCCGCCGTCGTGAAAAACCGGCGCACATCGGCAAGCCGGTAATCATGACCGTAATAATACGTTTCTGCGGTTGCATTGTCGGCCTGGATGGCGGCGGCCAGTTCGGGATCGGTCAGCACCCGGTCATGCGGCAGCCCGAGCTTTTCGACGAAGGCGGCGATCCGGTTGAAAGCCAGGCCCTGCGCCAGCAGGCTGGGGAAATCGATAACGGTTATGCGCGGGTTTGGCGCGAAGCGCCCGATGACCACCCCAGCCGGGCGTTCGGCCAGAATCTCGCTTTCGGTGTGCAGCGGCAATGGACTGACCGCGACCGGAGTGCCCACAGTTGGCGGCGCAGCCACTGGTGGTACCGCAACCGGCATCACGGGTGCCGACGACCGAGGCCAGAACATCAACGTCGCGGCGCCGACGATCAGCAATCCGGCGCCGGCCAGCCCGGCGACAATCCAACCGCGCCCCCTGCCCCGACCTGGACCGCCTAAAGCGCCGTTCTGATCAACCAACCGACGCGGCGCGATGATCGTCGCGTCGGGGTCTTCACGCGGCAACGCGGCAAGCCCGCCGCGTCGTCCGAACTAGCCAGTGACGTTGATGATACGAACCAGCCGGTTGCGCGGTTCGTCAACCTGCGCCCCGGTTTGCACGACCAACCCATCCTGCCCGACGCCGATCGCTTCCAGCCGGCTGCGGTCGATATTGTATTTACGGTTGAGGAAATCGACCACCGCACTGGCACGGCTGGCGGACAGCGCCCGGTTACCATCCGGGGTGCCGACCGTATCGGTATGGCCTTCGATCCGGAACTTCTGGCTGCTGAGCTGCGCGCTGGACAACGCCTTGCCTATAACATCGAGCATCTGCATCGACTTCGGGCTAAGCTCAGCCGACCCGGAGGCGAACAGAATATTGAAATCGATCGAGGGCGGTGCATCGGCCGCCACCGAATTGCCGGCGCTCGCCGCCGGGCTGTTGGTCGCGGTTGCAACCGGCCGCAGTGCGGCGCGCGGCGCCGCCGCGGTCGGCAGCGGGCTGCCAGGCGGAGCCACTACGGGGCGAGATCCGCGCGACTTGCCCGGACGCGGGGTCAGCGCATTGATGGTATCCTGCACCGAACCACCGGACTGGGCCCAGGCAACGGACGTGGCACCGAGGCCGGCAACGAGAATGGCGGCGAGTGCTGCGGCAGAAAACATTTGGCGCATCTGGCCCTCCTAAAAAACGCTATCTCAGTACTTATAGCATCCCGGCGGTCCGCTGGCTAGCGGCATTGCACGCGAAGCGCGCCACTCCCGCCACCTCTCCGGCGCACGATCACGACGGCGAACAAATCTCAGCCGCTGATATTAACCACGTGAACGCGGCGATTGCGCGGCTCGTTCACCTGATCGGCGGTTGGCACCAGCAGATCGCCGGCGCCGCGCGCGGCGGTTTCCAGTCGCGCCGGCGGGATGGCGAATTTCTGCTCCAGATAGGCAACCGCCGCCGCCGCTCGCCGCCCGGACAGTTCCATGTTCGCCGCCGGCGTGCCGGTGGTGTCGGTATGCCCCTCGATGCGCACCCGCGCGCTCGCCAGTTCGGGGCTGGTCAGCGCTTGGCCGAGCACATCGAGTGTGCGTTTGGCGCCAGCGTTCAATTCGGCCTGCCCGGGGGCGAATTGCACGTTCAGGTCGATCGCGCCGGACCCGGCGACAATCGCCGGCATCGCCGCCGGGGCGCCGTGCACCGGGGCCGCCACCGGGGCCGCCACCACCGGGCGACTGCCGCGCGATGCGCCGGGCATCACCGTCAACGCCTTGATGACATCCCCCACCGAAGGGTCGGACGCCGCCAGCGCCCTGCCCGAAAGCGTCGGGGCGAACAGTACGGCGCTGGCCAATCCCGTCGTAACCAGGGCAATAAACCTGAAACTGCGCATCGTGTTGGTCTCCTTTTTTGCGAGCCGTCGCATGGCCGGCACGATCGACCGGTCACCGCCGGCTCGTGCGATTTTCTAGAACAGCACTTCGAACACCACGGCGGTCACGTTGTCGCGGCCGCGATGTTCGAGCGTCGCGGCGATCAAATGTTCGGACGGCGCAGCACCGGCCAGCAACACCGCCGTTTCGGCATCCGACAAGGTTTTGCACAGCCCGTCGCTGCACAGCAGGAAACGGTCGCCGGCTTGCAGCCGGCTGGTCACCTTATCGAGTTCCAGTTCCCCGTCCGCCCCCACCGCACGGGTGATCACGTTGGCGCTGGGATGGCTCTCGGCATCCTCCGCCCGGATCGCGCCGGCATCGACCATTTCCTGCACCAGGCTGTGGTCGCGGGTAATTTGCGTCATCACGCCGTCGCGCAACAGGTAAGCCCGCGAGTCACCCGCCCACAGGCAGGCGAAATGGTCGCCGCGGGCGATCACAACAACCACCGTGGTGGCGCTGATATCGCGCCGCGCAATCTCCGGCGGCCCGAGCAGCGCGGCATGGGTTTCGGTCATGCGCTGGCGGATCTCAACCAGCATCTCGCTGGCCGGCAGGCCCGGCGGGATCGATTCCAGCGCCTCGACCACCATGCGCGACGCAACATCGCCGCGCGCATGGCCGCCGGCGCCGTCGGCCACCGCCCACATGCCGAGATCGGGGCGGTTGACCAGCGCGTCCTCATTATGATTGCGCACCGTGCCGACATGCGTCGTGGCCCAGCAAGTGAAGCGGTCAGCGCCCATGCTGCACCGCGGTAAAGCCAACTAGATACTGGTGCATCGTGGCCTCATTCCCAACACGAATCGCCCCCACCCCGTCGTTCGAACCGTATCCTAGCCGCAGTCGGACGCAGGATGCCAGCAATGCCGTGCGCACCGCCCGCGCTTCCCGCCTTGCCCACCACCGGGCATTTGCGCGTAACATAACGCGAAATCGCTTGAGACAATAGCGACCGCGCGGCATTCTGCGTTCACCGTGGCGTGAACGGTCGGCCAAAGTCGGAATGCAACAGGAACGAGCCAGGAAGGTTGATCGGCATGCAATACGACGTCAGTTTCGGCGCCATCGGCAAGGCGAGGCGGACCGAGCCCGGCCCGGCGTTCCGCCTGGCCGTGCTGGGGGATTTTTCCGGTCGCGCCAACGCCGGCACCCTGGAAACCGGAGCCAAACTGGCCGCCCGCAAGCCGCTCAAGGTGGATGTCGATAATCTCGATGGGCTGATGGAGCGAATGAAGCTCATCATCGCCGTGCCGCTCGACAGCGATGGCAGCGTGGTCACCGTACCGATCAAATCGATGGATGATTTCCACCCCGACCAGTTGGCAGAAAACCTGCCTTTGTTCGAGGAACTGCTGCAACTGCGCCGCAACCTGCAAAGCCGCGCAGGCTTCGATCGCGCCGCCAAGGAGGTGCTGTCCTGGTCGGGCGAGGATGCCCTGCCGGCGCCGGAACGGCACGGCCGTGGGTCGATCGTCGCCACCGACCGCAAATTGTCCGATTTCAGCCGCCTCACCGGCCGCAAGCCGGCCGCCGAGGCCGATACCGAAGCGCTGATCCGGCGGTTGGTCGGTCCCTTCGTGGTGCCGGCCCGCGACGCGCGCCAGGACGCGCTGATCGCCCGGGTGGATGAGGCATTGTCGGCGGCGATGCGCCGGGTGCTGCATCACCCCGATTTCCAGACCGCCGAGGCGCTATGGCGCGGGGTGGAATTCCTGGTGCGCCGGCTGGAAACCGACGCCAAATTGCAAATCGTGCTCTACGATATTTCCGCCGAGGAACTCGCCGCCGACCTCGCCGCGTCCGACGCGCTGGACAAGTCCGGGCTCTATTCGCTGCTGGTCGAGCAGCCGGCGATGGATGCCAATCAGGGCGCGCTGTCGCTGATCGCCGGGCTTTATCAGTTCGAGGCAACGCCGCCGCATGCCGACCTGCTCGGCCGGATCGCCCAGGTGGCCGCGGTCGCCGGGGCGCCGTTCGTCGCCGGCATCGGCCCGGATGCGCTGAAGGAGCCGATGCATGAATGGCATCCGCTGATCAAATCTGCGTGGGCGGCTTTGCGCGAGCTCCCGGCCAGCGCCTATCTCGGGCTGGCCACGCCGCGCTTCCTGCTGCGGATGCCCTACGGCAAGAAGTCCGACCCGATCGATGCCTTCGCGCTGGAGGAATTTACCCGCCAGGGTGGCCTGTCCAGTATGTTGTGGGGCCATCCGGCGGTGCTGGCGGCAACCCTGATCGGGGAGACCTGGCGCCGAGGCGGCAAGGCGATGAAGCTCGGCAGCATCGCCAGCGTCAGTGAAATGCCGGTGTATATTTACTACGACACCGACGGCGAGCAGATCGCGCTGCCCTGCACCGAACGGCATTTTTCCGAGCGCCAGGCGGCCCAGGTGGCCACCACCGGGGTCATCCCGGTGGTCAGCCTGCGCGGCCGGCCGGAAGTGCGCCTCGGCGGCTTCACCAGCATGGCCGGCGGCGGCCTGGCCGGGCGCTGGGCGCCGGCGGATGTGACCGCCCCAGCCGCGCCCGCACCGCCAGCGGCGCCAGTCACCGCCGCGGCAGCTGAGACCGCCGCGCCCGAAGCGGCCGAAAGCGCCGATCTCGATGCGCTGCTCAGCAGCCTGGACGCCACCATCGCCGAGGCAGCGGCCCCGGCGGTAGCGCCGCCGGCCGAGGCCGATGCGGACATCGATCTCGATGCCCTGCTGGCCAGCCTCAACGCCGTGCCACCGCCGCCGGCCGAGGACGAAACCGAGCCGGACCTCGATGCGCTGCTGGCGTCGCTGAAGTAGTGCCGCGCGTCAGCCCTTGCGGAGTGCGAGGCCGATGCGTTGGTTTTCGGCGCTGCCGGCAACCACGCTGGCGGGATCGCCGGCAATGCGGCGGATGCGGTTGAGCGCGACACCGCCGGCGGATAATTCGTTTTCGATCAGCCCGCAGCGCAAAGCTGCCATGTCGGCGGTTCCGCGCGGGGCGTCAGCGGCGATGTGGAAGGTCAGCACCACCTGTGCCGCCGCATCGTTCAGCGCCATGGTGGCAAAGTTGCGGATCACCGCCAGCGCATCATTGTCCAGCAGCGCCGACCAGGGCGCGAACTGGATGTAATCGCCTTCGGTGACGCGGCGGATGCGGCGCATGATGCCGGGATGAATGGCCCAGGGCATGGTGCCCGGCACCGGCTCCCCACAGTACTCTTCCCAAAGCCGGTAGATTTCGGAATCCGACTCGCACTGCACGATTTCAATGCTAACATTGGGCGGCAATGTATTGGCAAGCAGGTCGTCAATGTGCGCTACCCCGCCGACAAGCCAGCCTTGGCCTTGGTATTCCGCCAGCACAACGATGGACGGATCGATGTCGGCCATTGAGATTTCCTCCGTATTCGGTGTCATCGGGTTCGGCGGCACGGCGCGCGACCGGGGTGTAGCATGCGCCTGATCCTAACCCTGAGCGGCGCCGGCGCGGCGGGTCCGGACACGATGCGCACCCTGTCCAGCGGCAGTCTATCCATTGGCCGCGGGGCCGGCAACGATTGGGTGCTGGCGGACCCGCAGCAAAACCTGTCGCGCACCCATTGCACTATTACCGCCGACGGCAACCGCTTCGTGCTGACCGACCGCAGTTCCAACGGCATGTTCATCAACGGCGCCGCCCAGGGTACCGAGCGCGACAGCCGGGTGAATTTGGCGGATGGCGATAAGGTCCGGCTCGGCGACTATCAGCTCTCCGTGGCGCTGGTGGACGATGGCCCCGGACTCGGCCCAGCCCCCACCCAGACCGCCAATCAGGCACCACGCGGCGGATTTGCATCGCAAGCATCGCCGTCGTTCGGCGGCCACGGCGGCGGGCCGCTCGATTTCGATCCGCTCGACGATCCGGCCGCCGCCCCGGCGCCTGCCTTCCATCACCCGATCGCGCCGCCGCCGCCGAAGAATTTGCGCGCGCAGGATCCGTTCGATAGCAGACCGGCGGCGCGAGCGGGGGCCGGCGATCCGTTCGGTGGGTCCGGCAGCGGCGGCTTTGCGCCAGAATCGGGGCCGCTGTCGGATGACGACGATTTGTTCCGCGGCATCACCGCGCCGATGGACTGGACCGGCGCGACCCGTGGCGACCACGCGCCGGCAACCGCAATGGCGATGCCGCAGGCGCGCGTCACCCAGATCATCAACCCCGCCGACATCAATTTCGACGATCTGATCGGCGATTTACACCCGCACGGCGCCGCCCCGCCAGCCACCCCGCCAGCCACCCCGGCGGCACCGCCGGCTGCCCCGGCGCAACGCAACCCCGCCAATTTCGATCCGTTCGCCGAACCCGAGCCGCAGCGCGCCCCCCCGGTGTTGGCCCCGGCACTTACCCAGCCCACGCTGGTCACCGCCCCGGTTCCGCTGTCGCCGTCGCCGATCGTGGCGGTCGCACCGCAAGCGCCCGCACCGGCACCCGCACCAGCACCATCCGGCCCCGATGCACGCGCCTTGTTCGCCGCCTTCCTCGAAGGCGCCGGCGTCGCCGGGCAGCGCATCGACGACAGCGACCCGCAAGCCGCCCTGCGTGTGGCAGGGCAATTATTCCGAGTGATGACCGAGGGCGTGCGCGAGGTGCTGATCTCGCGCGCCAGCATCAAGAGCGAGATGCGCATCGAACAGACCATGATCGCGTCGCACGGCAACAACGCGCTGAAATTCTCCGTCACCGCAGACGATGCAGTCACCGCGCTGCTGACGCCGAAACGACCGGGCTATATGCCGCCGCTGGCCGCCGCCAAGGAAGCCTTCGACGATATCAAATCGCACGAAATCGCCGTCATGGCCGGGGTGCAAACCGCTCTGCTGGCATTGCTGAAGCGTTTCGACCCCGACGTGCTGGAAAAGCGCCTGACCACCAGCGGCCTGGCGTCGGTGCTTCCGGCCGCCCGCAAAGCCCGCTACTGGGATGCCTTCCGTCTCACCTATGGCGACATCTCGCGTGAGGCGGAGGATGATTTCCAGTCGGTGTTCGGCCGCTCCTTCGCCAAGGCCTACACTGCGCAGACCCGGAAAGACTAAATATTTGCCAAACCCGCGCCGGCGCGGCGGGATTTTATGGCCCTGCTCCTAGCAATGTGAAGCCGGCGGGCCGAGGCCGTCCTTCCCATGCGAGCAACAATTGGTGCATAGTTCCGGGCAGTCATAGGGGGCGCGCGAATGTCATCGAGTACGCAACGCAGCAGGGTGTTCAAGCGGGCGGTTCCCCGGATTTTTGCAGGATCGCTGCTGGCCGCCTTGCTCGCGCTGGCCGGCTGCGGGCCGCCACCCCCACCGCCGCCAACCCTCGTCACGGTGCAGATCAACGCCGGCGCCGATACCAACCTCGGCACCGACGGTCAGGGCGCCCCGGTGGCCGTGCGGGTTTACCAGTTGGCCGCCCGGCCCGGCTTCGAGCGGGCAGAATTCTATCCGCTGTTCAACGCCGACGTCGCCACCCTGGGGCCCGACCTGCTGAAGAAAGACGAACTGCTGATCATCCCCGGCAGCAGCAAAACCCTTACCCTGTCGCCAACCGATGCGGTGCACGCCATCGGCGTGTTCGCCGCCTATCGGGATTTCCAGAACGTCGTCTGGCGCGTCGCCGGGGATGTGCCGGCGCACCAATCCACCGTCTTCACCGTCACCGCGGATCGCACCGGCCTGAAGCTGGTATTGACCCCCGGAAAGCCGGCTAGCCCCTGATCATGGGATGGGAAAACAAGGTCGTCTGGGGTGAGGGTCTGTTTCTGCAGCCGCAACATTTGCAGCAGCAGGAACGCTATTTTGAACGGCTGGTGCGCACCAGCACATCCGGGCTGGCGCCCTTCACCTATGGGCTGACCAGGCTGGAACTGGATTCCGATCTGCTCGCGCTCGGCAAGTTCGCCGTGCGCACCGCCGCCGGCATTCTGCCGGACGGCACCCCGTTCAGCATTCCCGATGATGTCGATCATCCCGCCCCGCTGGATTTGCCGGAAACCCTGCGCAACGCGGGGATTTATCTGATGCTGCCGGCGCGCCAGCCGGGCGCGATCGAAACCGCCAAGCCGACCCAGTTGGAAACCGCGGCGCGGTTTTCCGAACTTGAGCATGAAGCGATCGACACCAATTCCGGCTACCAGTCGGTCGCCACCGTGCCGGTCGGCAAATTGCGCCTGCGCTATGCGATGGAGAGCGACAACCGGGCCGGCTTCGTCGCCGTCGGGCTGATCCGGGTGATGGAAATCCGCGCCGACCGTTCGGTCATGCTCGATGAAGCCTACATCCCGCCGGTGATGGTGTGCGGCGCCTCCGGCGTGCTGGCCGGCTTCGTCGATCTGATGCAGGGGCTGCTGCACCAGCGCGCCACCGCCCTGGCCGGGCGGATGTCGGAATCCGACACCCGCGGCACATCGGAAATCAACGATTATTTCGTTCTGCAAATCTGCAACCGCTACGAACCGGTGATGACGCATTTGTCCGCCGCCGCCTCGCAAACCCACCCCGAACAGGTCTACCGGCTGCTGCTGAGCCTGGCCGGCGATCTGGCAACGTTTTTCGCCTCCAACCGCCGCCCGCCGGTCTTCCCGGCCTACCGGCACGACGACCTGAACGCCACCTTCCGCCCGGTGATCCGCGCGCTCGAAGGCTACCTGTCGGCAGTGATCGAGCGCAACGCCATCCCGATCCCGTTGCAGGTCAAGAAATTCGGCATCCGGGTCGGCGCCATCCCCGATCGCAGCCTGGTCACCGATGCCACCTGGGTGCTGGCGATCAGCGCCCAGGTGCCGGCCGAAACCCTGCGGCGCGGCTTCCCCAACCAGGTCAAGATCGGCCCGGTCGAGCAGATCGTCGAACTGATCAACGTGGCCCTGCCCGGCATTCCGGTCAGCGCCCTGCCGGTGGCGCCGCGCCAACTGCCGTACTACGCCGGCCGTTCCTATTTCGAGCTTGATCGCAGCGGGCCGTACTGGGCCGCTCTGGCCAAGTCCGGTGGGATCGCGATCCATGTCGCGGGCGACATTCCCGGGCTGGAAATTGAATGCTGGGCAATCCGAGGATAGCGCATGAGCGACGATCCGTTCGCCGAACCGACCGATACCGATCGGACCATCATCCGCCCGCGCCCATCCGGGGTTGCGGGCCGCGATGCCGGCCCCGCCTATGTTCCCGCGCGCGGGCCGGCCGACACCCGCCCGGTGCCGCGCACCGGCACCAACCCGCTGGTAACCGCCGCATCGCCGATCCTGGCCGCCGCGGTGCGCATTTCTGGCGATCGCGGCCGCGCGCCAGATGTCGATAACCTGCGCCGCGCGATGGTGGAGGCGGTGCGCAAGTTCGAATCCGAAGCGCTCGCCACCGGCCTGGACACCCGATCCCTGCGGGCGGCGCGCTACGCGCTGTGCGCCACAGTGGACGACATGGTGTTCAGCACCCCTTGGGGCAGCGGTTCATCCTGGGCGCAGCAGAGCCTGACCAGCATATTTCACAATGAAGT
>JAYTQP010000170.1:0-5886 GCA_043746675.1 Rhodospirillales bacterium
CGCCCGGACGCCTCGATCCGCGCCGCCATCGCCGCCAGCGCGGCTTCATCGGCGACCTCCCAGCCGAAAAACGCCGGCCCATCTTTCTGGTCGGCGGCCACCACCAGCCGCTGGCGGCGGTCATCCATGCGAAACACCAGGTGCTGGCCGCTACGCTCGGCCAGTTGCAGCCCAAGCAGCCCACTGCCGTAGCTGGCCCAATCATCCAGGCTGGTCGCCGCCAACCCGACATAGCCCAGCGCCTGAATGCCCATCATCGCTCCCCCAGAAGGCTGCAACCGATGCTAGCCGATCGCAATGGCACCACGCACGCGCCAATTTTTGCCGCCATCTTGGATGCCACGCCGGTCACCGAACCTCCTGGGCAGATCGCTCGCCGTGCAGGTCGAGGCAGCCATGCTCTCAGGTCGCATATTCATACTTGCGTAGCTACGCAATTATGAATATATGGCCAAGCGAAGTAATAGAGTTTGGGAGCGACAGATGGCGGAAATCATTGTCCTCGGGGCGGGCCTGGGTGGCACCCTGGCAGCCTATGAAATCGCCGGGCAACTGCGGCCCGAGGACCGGCTGACGGTGGTTGGCGAAGCGCCGAACTTCTCCTTCACCCCGTCCAACCCGTGGGTGGCGCTGGGCTGGCGCAGTGCGGCGCAGATCGAAGTTGATCTGGTTCCGGTGATGAAAAAGAAGGGCGCAACGTTCGTTACCCAGGGCGCCAGGCGGGTCGAACCCGAAGCGCGGCGGCTGGTGCTGAACGATGGGACGGCGCTGCGGTACGACTATCTGGTGATCGCCACCGGCCCCGATCTGGCGTTCGACGAAATCCCCGGCTTGGGGCCAAACGGCCACACTATATCGGTTTGCCGCACCGATCATGCCACTGCGGCGCATGCCGCGTTTGAGGCATTTTGTCGCGATCCCGGCCCGATTATCGTCGGCGCCGTGCAAGGCGCATCCTGCTTCGGCCCGGCCTATGAATTCGCCTTCATGCTCGATACCGAACTCCGCCGCCGCAAGCTGCGCGATCGGGTGAAAATGACCTTTGTGACCCCCGAACCCTATGTCGGGCATCTCGGGCTCGATGGCGTCGGCGATACCAAAGGGCTGCTGGAAAGCGAGTTGCGGGAGCATCACATCGGCTGGATCACCAACGCCAAGGTGAATGCGGTTACCGACCTTGCGATGGCGGTGGACGAATTCAACGAAGCTGGCGCGGTGCGCAAATCGCACGATCTGCCGTTCAAGTTTGCGATGATGCTGCCGGCGTTTCGCGGCGTGGCCGCGGTGCACGGGGTGGCGGGGCTGACCAATCCGCGCGGCTTCATCCTGATCGACAAGCATCAGCGCAACCCGACCTACAAGGAGATTTTCGGCGTCGGCGTTGCGGTGGCAATCCCGCCGACCGGCCCAACCCCGGTGCCGGTGGGGGTGCCGAAAACCGGTTTCATGATCGAATCGATGGTGACGGCCACCGCGGTCAATATCGGCGCGCTGCTGCGCGGCAAGCCGGCAACCGCCGAGGCGACCTGGAACGCCGTCTGCCTCGCCGATTTCGGCGATAGCGGCATCGCTTTCGTCGCCCAACCGCAAATCCCGCCGCGCAACGTCAACTGGTCGTCCAAAGGCGCCTGGGTGCATCTGGCGAAAGTCGGCTTCGAGAAATACTTCCTCCGCAAAGTGCGCGCTGGCGAAAGCGAGCCGTTCTACGAACGTTTCCTGATGCGCAGACTAAATATCGAAAAACTCAAAGAACCAGCCTGAAACCCCAATCTGAGACCAGGGAGAATTTCCATGACCATCGACAATGCCGTTCTGTCCTTCGCCGGCGCCGTGGTGCTGATCGGGCTGGGGTTGGGCTGGTTCATAAGCCCGTACTGGTTGCTGCTGGCGGCCTTCGCCGGCGCCAACATGCTGCAAGCCGGCTTCACCGGCTTCTGTCCGGCGGCGATGATCTTCAAGGCGCTGGGGCTGAAGCCGGGCGGCGCGTTTCGCTGATCCGCCACGCCCCGCCAACCCACCGTCCGCCCCCGTAGGGCGGATGCAATCCGCCGTGCCCTACCCGGCTGGCGCGAATCGCCCGCTCGTCACCGCCCCTAACTTACTGCCCAACGTGAAATAACCGTTAGTATAAAAAACAATCCTTGCAGCGAACCGCCACCTGTGGCTTGTTGGCGCGATGACAACCCAGCCCTCTCCCTTCACGCCGCTACTGCTACGGCTCGCCCAGCTCTTCGGCGGGCTGCGCACCGCCGTCGCAGCCTGCGGCGGGCGGCGCATGCTGGGTTGGGACCGCCGCCCGGACGACCCCCGCATCGTGCCCCTGATCATCCCGATCTGCGCCCACTTCAGCCGCCTGATGGCCCGCTTCGAACGCCTGGTCGCCCGCCTCGCGGCCGGCTGGCGGCCAAGCCAAACCGCGCGCGCCCCGCGCCCAGCCGGCTCGCCGCGCGCGCCGCGCCCACCCTCACCATTGCCGCGCCGCTTCGGCTGGCTGGTGGTGTTCACCCATGGCGCCACCGCCTATGCCGGCCATTTGCAGGTCCTGCTGGCCGAGCCCGGCATCGCCGACCTGCTCGCCGCAGCACCCAGCGCCGGCCGCCTGCTGCGCCCGCTCTGCCGCATGCTCGGCATCCGCCCCGGCCCGCCACTGGCCGAAGCCGCCCCGCCGCCGGCCAACCCGGCGCGACCAAGATCGCCCGACGGCCGCTTCCGCTCACCCGCGCCGCATTGGCCGCCCCCGCATTGGCCGCCCCCGCCCAGCCGATTTTCAACGCCCACCTGAGCGCCGCCACCCAGGCATGTCGATTTCGTTACGGTATCGTAACAATAATCGGAACTATGCGGCGCAACCGCTGCCAGGGCGCCTGGAAAGACACGATAGCTGAAATTTCTACCCCGCGCCGATCCGGCGAAACAGGTCGGCGAACGCACTTCCGGCGCGCCAGAAGGCCGGCGGCGACGCTAACGGTGCCGCAACTACAATCCGACCGCCTCCTTCATAATGCGCTTCACTCCACAAATGCACCCACACCGCCCCCGCCGGCAGATAAACCGACCATTTGCGCTGTCCAGCAGCATGGACCGGCGCGACCAGCAGATCGGGGCCATAGAGATACTGATCCTGGATCGCATAGGTGGCGCGGTCGTCGGGAAAATGCAGAAACAGCGGCCGCTGCGCCGGCAGGCCGTGATCTGCCGCGGCGTCGATCAGGGTGCGAACGTAAGGCGCCAGCGCCACGTAAATTCGCGTCATCCGGGCGAAATGCGCCAGCACCTCGGCGTTCTGATCGACCTGCAAATTCTCCAGCGGCCGATTGCCCTCATGCGTGCGCAGCACCGGGGTAAACGCATTCATCTCCGCCCAGCGCATGATCAGTTCCGGCGTCCGAACATTGCCGAACAGCGAGGTATATCCCCCCACATCGCTGTGATGATAGGCGTTGCCGAGCAGCCCTGCCGAAAGCGCGCCCACCATCACCGTCTGCAAGCCATCATGGCGGCTGAAATCCACGCACTGATCGCCCGCCCACAGCAGCGGGCAATGCGCCTGCGTGCCGGTAAAGCCGGCGCGCATAAAAAATAAAATATCGCCCGCCCGCCCCGCCTCGGCCACCGCCTGCGCGTTCACCGCCGCCCAGATCGGCGGCCAGGCATTATGCATCAACCTGGCATCGACGCCGTTCGCCAGATGCGCGTCGATCGGCAGATACTCGCCAAAATCCGCCATCCAGCCGGACAGGCCCAGCCCGATCATGTTGGCCTTGATGATCCTGTCGCGAAACCAGATTTTCGCCGCATCCTGGGTAAAATCCAGCACCCCGCATTCGAACTCGCCGAAATCCACCAGCAATGTGCCGCCGGCGGCATTTTTTGCGAACAGGCCGAGAGCATCGGCCTCCCCGAACAGCACCCCATCGCTGCAAAGATACGGGCTGACATAACCCAAAAACCGGATCCCGCGCGCGCGCAGCCCTGCAATTCGCGCACCGAGATCGGGATAGCGCGCCGGGTTCGCCTGCCAATCCCAAAACAGCCGCGTGCCGAAACTGGTCTGCCGCACCCCCGCCCAATCCTCGCACCACAGGCCAGACACCTGCACCCCGGCATCCAGGTATTTCTCCAGCCGACCGAAACTCTCGCCGCCCTGCTTCAACCCGATGATGGCACCGCCCAGCACCCAATCCGGCAGCCTCGGCTGGCGCCCGAAGCGGGTCGAAATCATCCCCACTAGCGCAATGAAATCATCGGCGGCGAACAGTTCCAGCCGCTCCGGCATCGCCCAGACTTCCAGCTCGTGAAAATCCTGCTGGCGAAAATCGAATGCGCTGTAAGCCGTGGTCTGCAAATGCACCGCCAGCCGGCGCGACGAAAGATAGGTCGGCTGCGGATAATTGGTGGTGAAATAATCCCCGCCGGCCCGCCCGCGCTGATCTGCCTTGAAGGTAATCTCCGTCGTCTTGTCCCGCCCGACGCCGGGTTCGCTGGTCCATAACGGAAACCGCCGCCCGCGCAGATCGAAATACGACATCTGCTCGCCGCAGCCCCAGACATGCTCATCCGGCTCCGCCAGCAGCCGAAACCACAGCCGGTTCAAACCGGCCGCTGCCTGAATTACCTCAAGCACCGCCCCGCCGGCGCGGGCAGACAAAAGCAAGGTGATCCAAACCGGCCCACCTTCGTCCCGCCGAAATTCCAGCAGATCGCCGGTGATCGTCACGTGGGCCAGCGGCGCACGTTCGATCAGATAATCCGAAATATCGAAATTGCCTTGCAGCATAATCATCGTTTCGATGCCGCGGCCGGCGAACAGGCAGGGTGCTGCGGCGCTATGGCGCAGCATTTCGCGCCCGCCCAGCGCCAGGCTGAAGCCGCCCGGAAGTGGCGTGAACTGCATCAGCTAATCCCGCCATCCACGAAGAAATTCGCACCTGTGCTGCCGGATGCCTCGTCGGACGCCAGAAACAGCGCCATCCGCGCGATGTGGCTGCCATCGAGGTCGATTTTCAGCGCCTGGTTGCGCTGAATATTGGCCTCGGTTTCCGGCGTCCGCCACAGTGCCGTCTGCCGCGCGGTGCGGATCGCCCCCGGAACGATGCAGTTCACCCGCACCCCATGTTCGCCCAGTTCGCGCGCCAGGGTGCGGGTCAGCCCGTTGATCGCCGCCTTGGCGGTGGTGTAGCCCACCATGTTTGGCTGGCTGCGCATCCAGGACACCGATCCCATCATGATAATCGCCCCGCGCTTACGCGCGATCATCCCCGGCCGCACCGCCTGGCTGGCGAAGAACTGATGGTCCAGATTCAGCGCCAGAGTCCGCCGCCAGCTTTCCGGCTCGACCGTTTCAATCGCGTGCCGATCATCTCGGGCGGCATTGTTGATCAGCACATCGATCGGCCCGGCGGCCTCGATCGCGGCCACCGTCGCCCGCAGCGCGGCGATGTCGGTCAGGTCGCAATGATAATAAGTGGCGCCAGCAATCTTGCCTGCCGCGCCATCATCGATGTCGATGAAATGCACCTTCGCGCCCTGCTGGCTGAACGCCTGCACCATTTCCGCCCCGATGCCGGACGCCCCGCCGGTGATCAACACCCCGCGCCCGGCGAGGGAGGCGTAACGAACACTGCTGTAATCCATGTCTATCCTGCTTCCACGATGTAGCGAACCTGCCCGGTCAGCCGTTGCCCGCGCGGCAGCACAACCATGCCCTGCCCAGGCTCGGTCGCGATGCGGTTGATGCCGTCGCCCATGTTCACCACCGGCTCGACGGCGAAGAAATCCTGCCCCTCCGGCACGAAAATCACCAGATGGCGAAACACCGCATCGGCCTCGATCCGCAACCGATAGCCGAGATCGGGATAGGAAATCACCGCCACCCCACCCCAATCG
>JAYTQP010000171.1:0-2680 GCA_043746675.1 Rhodospirillales bacterium
GATATCTGCACGGCGGGCAGGCAAAGCGCAAGCGCGCGTGGCGTCACGCTGGAATGCGAACCGGCAGGGACTCGATGCCCCGTACGAAGCTGGAATAGACCCGCTTCGGCTCGCCCACCACCTCGATCCGGTCGAAGCGCTTGAGCATCTCCTGCCAGACGATTTTCAGCTGCAATTCGGCGAGCCGCATGCCGACGCAGCGGTGGATGCCGAAGCCGAACGACAGATGGATGCGGGGCCGGGCACGATCGATGATGAATTCGTCGGGTTTCTCGATCACCTCTTCGTCGCGGTTGCCCGAGACATACCACATCACGACGCGGTCGCCCTTCTTGATCTGCTTGCCGCCGAGTTCGGTATCGACCAGCGCGGTGCGCCGCATATGCGCCAGCGGCGTCTGCCAGCGAATGACTTCAGGCACCATGGAATCGATCAGCGCCGCATTGTCGCGCAGTTTCTGATACTGGTCGGGGTTTTCGTTCAAGGCGAGCACCGAACCGCTCATGGTGTTGCGAGTGGTGTCGTTGCCGCCGACGATCAGCAGGATGATGTTGCCGAGGAACTCCATCGGCGCCATGTTCCGCGTCGCCTCGGCGTGCGCCATCATGGTGATCAGGTCGTTGCCGGGCGAGGTGGCGTTCACCCGCTGGTTCCATAGTTTCATGAAGTATCCGGCGCATTCCATCAATTCGGCGCGGCGCTGTTCTTCGGTATCGATGATGCCCATGCCCGGTGCGGCGGTCGCCACGTCCGACCAGCGGGTCAGCTTGCGGCGGTCTTCCCAGGGGAAATCGAACAAGGTCGCCAGCATCTGGGTGGTTAGCTCGATCGAAACCCGATCCACCCAGTCGAAGGTTTCATTGCGCGGCAGCGCGTCCAGGATCAGGCAGACGCGCTCGCGGATCACCGCTTCGAGCTTGGCCAGGTTGCCCGGCGCCACGATCGGGCTGACCGCCATGCGCTGGGCGTCGTGGATCGGCGGGTCCATGGCGATGAACATCGGCATTTTGAAGTCTTCGGCCTGGTCGCGGATGGTGATGCCGCCCAGCCCGCTGTCGGACGAAAAGGCGGCGTGGTTGGTGTCCACCGCCATGATGTCTTTGTATTTGGTGATCGACCAGTACGGCCCGAACTCGCTGTCGGCGCAGTAATGCACCGGATCTTCGCGGCGTAGGCGGGCGAAGAACGGCCACATCGTGTTGTTCTTGAAGCGATGCGGCTGGGCCACATTGAAATCGGCCAGCGGCGTGGCAAGCGCCTCGGCTTCGGCTTCGCGCAGCAGGTCGATGGGGGCGTCGTTCATCCCGGATCCTTTGGTTGCAGGCTCGTTTACACGATTATAAACGCAAAACTGATAAAAATGCCATACCCGTCACAAAATCCGATTTCGCGCCTTCTTCACGCTGTTCCGACATATCCTGGTGCCGTCAACGAGTGGTCAAGGTCGTTGAAATATGCTGTTGGAAGGGGCGCGCGCTGCGCAGGGGAATGGCTGGATGAAGATTGCGATGATCGGTGGCGGCTATGTCGGCCTGGTGTCCGGCGCCTGCTTCGCCGAGTTCGGGGTGGATGTTGCGGTGGTGGAAACCGATGCCACCCGGCTGGCCGCCTTGCGCGCGGGCAAAATGCCGATCTACGAGCCGGGGTTGGAGACGCTGGTGGCGTCCAACGTTGCCGCCGGGCGGCTGTCGTTCGGCGACGATCTGGCCATCGCCCTGGCCGATGCCGAGGCGGTGTTCATCGCCGTCGGCACCCCGGCCCGCCGTGGCGACGGCCATGCCGACCTCACCTATGTTTATGCTGCTGTCGAACAGGTGGCGCGCGCGCTGCCGGCGCCCACGGTGATCGTCACCAAATCCACCGTTCCGGTCGGCACCGGCCGCCGGATTGCCGAAATTGTCCGCGCGGTCCGGCCGGACTTGGATTTCGAGGTTGCCTCCAACCCCGAATTTTTGCGCGAAGGCAGCGCCATTGCAGACTTCATGCGACCGGACCGGGTGGTGATCGGCTGCGAAGGCGCCCGTGCCCGCGATGTGCTGGGCCGGCTCTACCGGCCGCTGTCGCTGATCGAGGCGCCGATCCTGTTCACCGGGTTGGAAACCGCCGAACTGATCAAATACGCCGGCAACGCCTTCCTGGCGATGAAAGTGACCTACATCAACGAAATGGCCGATCTCTGCGAAAAACTGGGGGCCGACGTGCATGATGTCGCCCGCGGGATCGGGCTGGATGGTCGCATCGGGCGCAAATTCCTGCATCCCGGCCCTGGCTTCGGCGGCAGTTGCTTCCCCAAGGACACTTTGGCGTTGGTCCGCATCGCCCAGGAAGCCGGTGCCCCCAGCCGGCTGGTGGAAACCGTGGTTGCGGTCAACGATGCGCGCAAATCCGGCATGGCGGCGCGCATCGTGGCGGCCAGCGGCGGCGTGGTGCGTGGAAAAACCATCGGCGTGCTCGGCCTGACCTTCAAGCCTGAGACCGACGACATGCGCGACAGCCCGGCGCTGGCGATTGTCTCCCGCCTGGTCGAAGATGGTGCCATCCTGCGCTGCTACGATCCCGAAGGCATGGGCCAGGCGCGCCCGATGCTACCGGACAGCGTGCAATATTGCCACGACGCGATGCAAGCTGTGGCCGGCGCAGATGTGCTGGTGCTGATTACCGAATGGAACGAATTTCGCGC
>JAYTQP010000172.1:0-4909 GCA_043746675.1 Rhodospirillales bacterium
GCCGGTGATCGTGCAGGCCACGCTGGCGATCGCCGCCGCGGTGATCGCCGAGGCCAGCCTGTCGTTCCTCGGCCTCGGCCAGCAGCCGCCGGCACCCAGTTGGGGCAGCATGCTGAACACCGCGAAGAACTACATCGACAATGCGCCCTGGATGGCGATCTGGCCCGGGCTGTCGATCTTCGCTCTGGTGCTGTCGTTCAACCTCCTCGGCGACGGCCTGCGCGATGCACTGGACCAGAAGCTGCGGTGATGGATGCAAGCAAGGACCGATAACCCGATGTTCACCCTCGCCATCCACGGCGGCGCCGGCACCATCCGGCGCGAGACCATGACCCCGGAACGCGAAGCCGGCTATCGCGCCGGGCTGCATACCGCCTTGTTGGCCGGCCACGCGGTGCTCGCGGATGGTGGCACGGCGCTGGATGCAGTCACCCACGCGGTAATGGCGCTGGAGGACGATGGCAATTTCAACGCCGGGCGCGGCGCGGTGTTCACCTCGGCCGGTCGGCAGGAAATGGATGCGGCGGTGATGCGCGGGGAGGATCGCGGCGCCGGCGCGGTGGCCGGGATTTTCGGACCGCGCAATCCGGTGCTGGCCGCCCGCGCGGTGATGGAGCAATCCGAGCAGGTTTTGATGATCGGCGAGGGCGCGCAGGATTTTCTGCGCGGGCTGGGCCTGGTCTGGGCGGACGCAGATTATTTCTTCACCGAAAATCGCTGGCAGGCGCTGCAGGACGAGCTTGCTCGCCGCGCCGCGGCGGCAGCCGACACCCGCGACGATGCCGCCCGCCACGGCACGGTGGGCGCAGTGGCGCGGGACGTTGCCGGCAACATCGCGGCGGCAACCTCCACCGGCGGGATGACCGGCAAGCCGCCGGGCCGGGTGGGGGATTGCCCCTCGATCGGCGCCGGCACCTGGGCGGACAACGCGACCTGCGCGATTTCGGCAACCGGGCATGGCGAGCATTTCATTCGCTACGCCGCCGCGCATGAAATCGCCAGCCGGATGCGCCATCTGGGCCAGTCGCTGGCCCAGGCGGCGGCGGATGTGGTGGCGGAACTCGGCGCCCTCGGCGGCTCCGGCGGGCTGATCGCGGTGGATGCGGCCGGCAACCTGGCGCTGCCGTTCAATTGCAGCGGCATGTATCGCGGCGTGATCGGCGCGGACGGGGTGGCGCGGACCGGGATTTATCAAGATGCACTGGTCGCCGCGCGGTGATCGAAATCTGGATCCCGATCACCGTTACCGCAGCGCTGTTCCAAACCTGGCGGACCGCCTTGCAACAGCGTTTGCGCGGGCAATTATCGGTCAATGCCGCGGGCTTCGTGCGCTACCTCTATGCGATCCCGGTTGGGCTGGGGCTGGTACTGGCCATGCACGCCGCATCGGGCACCGCCTGGCCGGCGCCGAATGTGCGGTTTCTGGCCGATAGCGCCGTTGCCGGGCTGTTGCAGATTTTCGGCACGTCATTGCTGATCATGGCGTTCGGGTTTCGCAGCTTTGCCGTCGGCACCGCCTATTCGAAAACCGAGGCGGTGCAGGGCGCCATCCTGGCCTGGATTATTCTGGGCGAGGCGCTGAAACCGCTGGCCTGGGTCGGCATCGGCTTCGGGGTTTTCGGTGTGCTGACGCTTTCGCTGGCCGGTCGCGGGTTGAAGGCGAATGAGTTGCTGCGGGCGACGTTCCAGCCGGCCGCCTTGTGCGGCCTCGGCACCGGGCTGTGCTTTGCTTTCACCGCGATTTTCATCAAGGATGGAAATCGCGCCCTTGGCGATATCGGCGGCGGCGATGTCGGCACCATCGCCAAGGCGCTGTTCGCGCTGGTAATGACCAACGTCATGCAAACCGCCATGCAGGGCGCCTGGATCGCCTGGCGCGAACCGCATCAGTTGCGGCTGGCATTTTCCACCTGGCGGTCATCGATGTGGGTTGGCGCGCTATCGGCCTGCGGCTCCGGCTGCTGGTTTTCCGCTTTCGCCCTGGCGCCGGTGGCACTGGTGCGGTCGCTCGGCCAGATCGAGATGGTGTTCACGCTGCTGTTCAGCCGCTTTTATTTGGCGGAAAAGCTCCGCCGTGCCGATATCGGCGGACTGCTACTGGTTGTTATCGGGGTGAGTCTGATTTTGCTCGGGCGTTGAGCCGGAATACTGTCAAAGCACCGAAAAGATGGTAGCGGTGGGCGGATTTGAACCACCGACCAAGAGATTATGATTCTCCTGCTCTACCACTGAGCTACACCGCCGAACCACCATCATCACCGGCCCGTTCCACCCACCAGTGAGGCGCGCGAGATACCCCTGCACGCCCGCCGCGTCAACCCGCCATCGCGCTGGCCTGGCGCATCGGTGGGCGAATGAAACCACCGCCAAGCACGCGTTCGCCGTCGTAAAACACACAAGCCTGACCCGGTGCGGGCAGGGCGGGGGCGTCGAGCCAGACATCGGCGCCATCCGCGGTCGGCACCAGTTCAGCAGCGTGCGGGGTTTCGCGGGCGCGCAACTTCACCGTGCAGCGGCGTCGGGCCAGCGGGACCAGCCAGTTCACCTCGCGCAACTGCACCAGGCTGGTGCCGCCGGCAGGCGCGCCGACCACCACCCGGCGGGTGGCCGGGTCGAGCGAGACCACCACCCGGCGGGCACCGTTTTCCTGCGCCGCGTTGCCAAGCCGCTTGGCCTGTCCGACGGTAAAGCGGCCGATTCCATCGTGCCTGCCGACCACGCTGCCGTCTTCGCGGACGATTTCACCGGCCGCGAGCGCGTCCGGCCGCAGCTTGCCGACCGCTTCGGCGTAGCTTCCGCTGGGCACGAAGCAGATGTCCTGGCTATCCGGCTTGGCGGCAACGGCAATGCCCAGGCGCAGGGCTTCGGCGCGCACGGCGTTCTTGTCCGCCATCGTCCCAAGCGGAAACAGGGTTTGCGCAAGTTGGGCCTGGGTGGTGGCGAACAGGAACCAGCTCTGGTCGCGGGCGGGGTCGGCGGCGCGATGCAGTTCGGCGCCCTCCGGGCCATCGAGCCGCCGGACATAGTGGCCGGTGGCCAGCCGATCGGCGTCGAGGTCGCGCGCCAGTCCCATCAGATCGTGGAATTTCACCGTTTGATTGCAGCGCACACAAGGCACCGGGGTTTCACCGGCGGCGTAGCTGTCGGCGAAGTCCTGCATCACGGCGGCGCGAAAGCGCGCTTCGGCATCGATCACGTAATGTGGTATGCGGAGATGGTCGGCCACCCGGCGGGCATCGTGAATATCCTGTCCGGCACAGCAGGCGCCCTTGCGCCCAACCGCGGCGCCATGGTCATAGAGTTGCAGAGTGACCCCGATAACCTCGTGCCCCTGCTCCACCAGCAGCCCGGCAACGGTACTGCTATCCACCCCCCCGGACATCGCCACAACAATTTTCATGACATGCCATCAACCGCTCGTGCCGACGGCACAAAGCCAAGTGGGAAAAGTTTTTTGGTTCTTTTTTTCAAAAAAGAACTGCTTAAGCTTATGTGTCCGTCCGGAAAGTCTGCCGGGTCGGTCCGGCGGTGCTTTTTGCGCCTGGGAGCGTCGGTTCCTTGCCAGGTGCAAAAATCCCGCGCCGGCCCTCCGCCGGCAGACTTCCCGAACGGACACTTAGGCTTGCGAGGAAGTCGTCGTCCCAAGAGGCGGCTTTTCGGCGGCCGCGCAGAGATTGCTTACCTGGCGGTCGTCGCAGCAGGTTGAGGGCGATGTGTTTGATGGTGGAGAAGTTTGCCGGGGCGTTGTCGGTGCGCACCCTGCACTCGTCGTCGCGGAACACGATGTCCATGACCCGGTGCAGGCTGTTTTCGATGGCCCAGTGGCTGCGCACGATGGGTCCCATGAGCGAGGCCAGCATGACCGTCGAGGCGATGTAGTAGCGTCTTTCCTGCTCGATCTTTCCGTTTGTTTCGCGGCGGCTTTCCACAATGACGACGCTTTTGAGGCCGGGCCATTTGTGGCGTTGCTGAAGCCATCCGACGTCGCTGATGACGGTGGTGGTGCGGGTCTCGATGCGGCCATGGTCGCCGTCGACGGTGGTATCCTTGCTGACCGCGGTGTCGGTGAACCCGCGTGCTTGCTGCTCGGTGACGAACAGTTCGATGTCGTCGTGTAACGTGCCTTGATTGCCTTTCAGCGCCAGGACATCGTCGGCTTTCTTGTCGAGCACCTTCTGGGCAATGTCGCGCTGGCACCCCATCGCATCGATGGTGACGATGGCTCCCTCGATGGCCAGCATGTCGAGCAGCTTCGGGATGGCTACGATCTCGTTGGACTTGTCTGCGACCTTGACCTGTCCCAGCACGAGGCGCTGGCGGGCGGCGAAGGCCGAAACCATGTGGATGGCGTCTTTGGCGCCCTTGCGGCCGGATCGGCGCACGGTCTTGCCGTCAACCGCGACCACGCCGGCGGGCACGCCTGCCACCGCGGCCACCCAGGCGGCGAAGCAGGCCTGGAACTGCTCGGCATCCAAGGTGGCGAGGATGTCGCCGAGGTGGTCGTGGGCTGGCGTGCCATCCTTGAACGGGCGAAATCTGCGCAGCAACGGGAGCTTTTTGGTTCCGAACAGGGCGATTTCGGTGAAGCATTCAGCGCCGGCCAACACGGCAAGCAGGCACAGGAGCAAGATCTCGTCGAGCGGGTAGGTGACCTTGCCGGGCTGGCGGGGATCATGCAGATCGTCAAAGTGCTTCAGAAAGACAACCGCCTCGGCGAATGCCGAGCCGTCTATCGCCGCGTCGTTCATAATAATCCCCGTGTCGCGAATCGAGGATTGTCATAGATTCATCAGTCTCGCCGTTTGTCACGCATTCCTTCACCCGATTGCCCTGCCGTTTTTCCCGTCCGGTCTTTCCGTCACGGTGCGATCTACGTCAACATGGTAAGCGGCATCCGGCGCCCGCAAGA
>JAYTQP010000173.1:0-11190 GCA_043746675.1 Rhodospirillales bacterium
GGCCGTCGCGGCGGCCAAGGCCGGTGAACAGCACTTTGATGGTTTGGCCTTCGACGGAATTGTTGAATGCTGCCTGTTGAAGCCGCAGTTCGGCTTGCAGTTCCTGCAGGCGGCGGTCTTTTTCGGCTTCCGGCACCTGGTGCGGTGCGCCAGCGGCCGGGGTGCCGGGGCGGGGCGAGTATTTGAAGCTGAACGCCTGAGCAAAGCGGACCTGGCGGATCAGGTCCATGGTAGCCTGGAAATCGGCCGCGGTTTCGCCGGGGTGGCCAACGATGAAGTCGCTGGACAGAGCGATATCCGGCCGTGCCGCGCGGAGTTTGGCGACCAAGGCGAGATAGTCGGCTTTGGTGTGGCGGCGGTTCATGCCGGCGAGGATGCGGTCCGATCCCGATTGCACCGGCAGATGCAGGAACGGCATTAGCGCGGGGACTTCGGCGTGGGCGGCGATCAGGGCGTCATCCATGTCGCGCGGGTGCGAGGTGGTGTAGCGGATGCGCAGCAGGCCGGGGATTTGCGCCAGCCAGCGGACCAGTTGGCCGAGGGTTGCTGGCGCGCCGTCCGGGCCGATGCCGTGCCAGGCGTTGACGTTCTGGCCGAGCAGGGTGATTTCGCGGCTGCCCTGGGCCACCAGCCGGCGGGCTTCGGCCACCACGGCGGCGGCCGGGCGGCTGGCTTCGGCGCCGCGGGTGTAGGGCACCACGCAGAAGGAGCAGAATTTGTCGCAGCCTTCCTGGATGGTCAGGAAAGCGGTGATGCCTTGAGGGGCAACGCTGTCCGGCAGATGGTCGAATTTGTCTTCCGGGGGGAAATCGGTCTCGATCACGGCACCGCTGGCGCGGGCGGCGCGGGCGACCATTTCCGGCAGGCGATGATAGGTTTGCGGGCCGAGCACGATATCGACGTAGGGCGCGCGCGCGATGATCTCCGCCCCTTCGGCCTGGGCGACGCAGCCGGCGACCGCGAGCACCATCGGGCGGCCGGCGGCGGCGCGGGCTTGTTTCATCACCCGCAGGCGGCCGAGTTCGGAAAACACCTTTTCCGCCGCGCGGTCGCGGATATGGCAGGTGTTGAGGATCACCATGTCGGCGTCCTCCGGCGCGGGGCTTGGCACGTAGCCGAGCGGCGCCAGCACATCGGCCATCCGGCCGCTGTCATAGACGTTCATCTGGCAGCCCCAGGTGATCATGTGCAGCCGCTTGGCGGCTGGCTTGCTGATAACGTCGCTCATATCGGTCCCCGCACCCTGCCCGAACGCAAGGCGGCGCAGACATCCCCCGCAACGCCGACCCGGTCAAGGGTTGGCAGGCAGCTCAACGGGACATGGCCGTGCGGCGATGCGGCGAGGGAACCTCCTGTCAGCGCGGCGAGTTTGCCAGGATCACCCGATGGCGTGTCAAGCGGTTGCCGGCACGCCGGCCCTATTCCGCCGGCACGCCGGCCAGCAGCAGGCCCTTTGCGTAGTGGTCGCGATCCTGCGGGCGTTCGAACGGGCTGTTGGCGAGGAAGCCTTTGACGGTGAAGTCCGGCTCGATCGACAGCAGCCGCGCACGCACAATGTTGGCTTCCTCGGTATGGCCGAGATGGCCGAGGGCGCTGAGATAGGGCTTGCAGGCGGCCGAGAAGGCCGGGTTCATCTGGCTGACCTCGCGCCCGGTTTCGGCGGCGTCGGCATGGCGATGCTGCAACAAAGCGACGATGATGCGGGCGGTATCGAAGAAGAACGCATGCGGATCGAACGGCGATAATTTCTTGTAGCGCTGGATGCGGCGATCGGCTTCGTCGAGGTCGCCGAGATAGGCGTGCGCGACGCCGGACAGGTTCCAGGCCATCGCCAAATTGGGATTTATCGATAGCGCGCGTTCATGTAGTGCCAGCGCTTCGCGTAGCCGGTGGTTGAGGAAGGAGCGGACATGGCCGGCGATCGCCAGCGCCTTGCCGTCCTGCGGATCAAGCGTGATGGCGCGATCGGCCAGCCGGCCGGCCTCGATCATCGCGGCTTGCGGATCGTCGGCCCATTGCTGCCCGACCAGGAACATCTGCCAGTAGGCGAACCAGGCGTGGGCGGCGGCGTACTCCGGTTCCTGCGCCACCGCCTGGGTCAGCAATTCGCCGGCCTGCATGAACTGCACCCGGTCCAGCCGGCCGATCAACGGGATGGCGCGCAGCACCAGATCATAGCCGGTGGCATCGTGCGGCGGCCGCTGGGTAACGCGCTGCGCCTCGATCAATAATATTTCGGGATCGATCTGGGCGACCACTTCGGCTGCGATCTCGTCCTGCATGGTCAGCAGGTCGTGGATTTCACGATCAAATCTGCGTGACCAGACCACCTGGTTGCCGACCCGCAGGTCGAGCAGGCGCAGCGCGACGCGCAGCCGTTCGCCGACGCGCTGGATGGTGCCATCGAGCAGGAAGTCGATCCCGAAGGCGCGGCGGATGGCGGTCTCGTCCCTGGTCTGGGTGGCGTAGCGCGCCAGCGATGACGAGGAGACCAGGAACATCCAGCGAAAACGCGCCAGCGCGGAGGTGATTTCCTCCGCCAGGCCGGTGGAAAGATGGGCTTCGACTTCCGAGGTGCCGATCAGTTGCAGCGGCAGCACGCCGATGCGGGCGCCGCCGCGCGTGGTTGGGACGCGGGTGTCGCCGCGCCCTTCGTGACGGCTGGTTTCGCGCGGTTCGGCGCGGGCATCGAAACGGCCTTCGAGGCGTTGCGTCAGGCGCTGTTCGCGGGCGATTTCGGCGCGCGTCGGTGGCGGTGGCGGTGGCTGGTTGGGTGGGCGCGCTGGGGTGCTGGAGGCGCGGATTTCGTTCAGCAGGCGCTGGGTTTCTTCCGACGGCTGGGCATCGAGCTGGTCTGCCAGCACGGTTCGGCAGCGTTCATAGGCTTGGATCGCCATGCCGCGCTCGCCGCGGGTGGTGTAGGCGCGCATCAGCGCCCGCCAGGCGCCTTCATGCGCGCGATCGATCGCAAGCAGTTGTTGGGCGGCGGGAATAACCGATTCCGGATCCGATTTTTCCCGCAGCAAGGTTTCCGCCAAGGTGCGCGCGCGGTCGCGCAGCCGTTCGCGCTCGCCGGCCAGCCAGCCATCGAAACTGGGATCGACGCCATCGAGGTCTTCGAGCAATTCGCCGTCCAGCAGCGCCAGTGCAGCCGGCTTGTTCGGCGAGGCGCGCAACACTTCTTCCACATCGACCCAGACAGTGCCCGGGCGCAGCGCCAGATGATCGCGATTGATCGACAGGATCTGCGGGCCGACCGGATCGAGCGCATCGAGCAGACGGTGGATTTCCTGCCGCAGCGAGGCGCGCGCCTGTTCCTCCGGGCGGCGGCTCCACAGCAGTTCGGCCAGCTTGCCGCGCAGCACCGGCCGCGGTGCGGACAGCGCGAGGGCTGCCAGCAGCGCCCGGGTTTTGCGTCCGGTCGGCAGAATGTTCTCGCTGGTCAGGGTCCAGGCTTCCATCTGGCCTATCAGGCGCAGCCGAACCAGCACCGGTTCGGGTACGAACGCGCCGCCGAACGACGCAGGCTTCGGGTCAGGATAACTTCCGCTCATGGCGCAGTATGACGCCTAAAACATCTGTTGTGGCAAGAGCTTCGGCGGCTTATTGCGGATCGGAACCGAAATGGTCAACGCCGGGTGCAATCGTCGTCAATCCAGGCTGGACATACCTGGGTATGCGATCAGATCGCCGCTTCATCCAGCATGCGGCGTAGGTCGCCCTGCCAGGCGCCGTGGTAGCGCGCCAGCCAGTGGTCGGCCTGGGTCGGGCCGCCGGCGCAGATCGGTTCCAGCGGGGCGAGGTGCAGGGTTTCGTCGTGGCCATGCGAGTCGCGCCGGCCGCGGGCGCGCAGCCCGTCGCGGGCAATCGCCAGCACGTCGGCGGCCAGATCGCGCAGCGTGCCGTGGCCCCAGGGTGCGTTCAGACCGAGTCGCGGGACGACGGTACGCAAGGCAAGGTAATCGTCCCACGGTGCTTGCCGCACCAGCGCGTCGGCCGCCGCCAGTGCTGCGTCGTCGTACAGCAGCCCGACCCAAAGCGCCGACTGCGCTACCATCATTTCCGGTGTGCCGGCGTCCGCGCCGCGCATTTCCAGGAAGCGTTTGACCCGCACATCGGTGAAGGCGGTGGTCATGTGATCGGCGAAATCGCCGACGGTCGCTTCGCCGGCTTCGCTGTTGCCCAACTGCCCGGCCATGAAGCGGCGGAAGGACTGGCCGGCGAGATCGACGAACGTGTTGTCGCGGCTGACGAAATACATCGGCACGTCGAGCAGCCATTCGACATAGCGCTCGAAGCCGAAATCCTCGGTGAAGAAGACCGGTGGAATGCCGGAGCGCTGGTTGTCGGTGTCGGTCCAGACCTGGGCGCGGAAGGATTGAAAGCCGTTCGGCTTGCCTTCGGTGAACGGCGAGTTGGCGAACAAAGCGGTGGCCAGCGGTTGCAGCGCCAGCGATACGCGCAGCTTGCGAGCCATGTCGGCCTCGCTGGAATAATCCAGGTTGACCTGCACGGTGCAGGTGCGGGTCATCATATCCAGCCCGTATTGCCCGACCAGCGGCATGTAACGCTTCATGATAGCGTAGCGGCCTTTCGGCATCCAGGGCATCGCATCGCGGCTGTTCAGCGGGTGGAAGCCGAGCGGGGCGAAGCCGAGGTTCAGCGGCTCGGCGACCCGGCGCACTTCCGCGAAATGCGTCTCCAACTCGGTGCGGGTGCCGTGCAGATCGGCCATCAGCCCGCCGGACAGCTCCAACTGGCCGGCCGGTTCCAGCGAGATCGAGGCCGAGCCGCGACCTTTCAGCCCGATCGGGTTGCCGCGATCGAGAATCTGCTCCCAGCCATCTGCGGCCATGCCTTCCAGAATGGCGCGGATGCCGTGCGGGGTGTAGGGCGGGGTGGTGTGATCGGCGCGGGAAAAGCCGAATTTCTCATGTTCGGTGCCGATCGTGAAGCGCGCCGGCGGCTTGGCGCCGACGGCGATATAATCAGCGAGCTGGCGCACCGAGTTGATCGGCGTCGCATCGACATCTCCGGGATTGGACATAGAAGTTTCCGTTTCGTTCCGGCACGACCATCGAGATGAGGGGCCAAGGTTGGCGCTACTCTTAGCCGTCATCCCGCGATTGCAAAAGCGCCAGGCCGACGATCGCAGCCGTCTCCGCCCGCAGGATGCGCGGGCCGAGACCGGCCATGCTTACAAAGGGATGCCGACGCAGAAGTTCAACCTCCAATGCTGCAAAGCCGCCCTCCGGACCGATCAAAAGCGCGGTCGGGCCGGCCACCGGCTGGATACGGGCGCCCCCCTGGCGTTCGATGGCGGCGACCAGAAGGCGCGCGGGCGGCCAGGCGGCCAGCAGGGCCGGCAGGCGGACGGGTTCGGCGACATCGGGCACGCTGAGGCGTTCGCACTGCTCGGCGGCCTCGGTGGCGATGGCGCGCCAGCGTTCGGCATTGATGCGGCTGGCGTTGGTGCGCTCGGTGAACACGGGAAGCAACCTGCCGACCCCGAGTTCGGTGGCTTTTTCCACCACCAACTCGGTGGCCTCGCGCTTCAGCGGGGCGAATACCAGCCAGATGTCCGGTTCAGCGCGCTGCGGGCGCAACTGGGTTTGCGGCACGCTTTCGGCATTGTTGCGGCCGATGGCGTGCAGGCGGGCCAGCCATTCGCCGTCGCGACCGTTGAACAGCCGGACCGGGTCGTTGTGCTGACGGCGCATGACCCGGCTGAGATAATGCGCCTGCGCCGGGGCGAGCGCGACCGGCTGACCGGCGGCGAGAGCGTCGGGCACAAACAAACGCGGAGTGGTTTCGGGGTTTGACGGATGCATGGCAGACGGCACAGTAACAGCCATGGCGATTTTCTACACCGACATCCGCGCCGATGGCTGGGTTGGCCGACTGCCGCCGACGCTTCGGCCCTATGCCCTGCTGGCGCGGCTGGATCGGCCGATCGGCGGCTGGCTGCTGTTCATGCCGGGCCTGTGGTCGATCCTGCTGGCCCGGCCGACCCTGCTGCGCGCCGCCTGGCTGATGCTGCTGTTTCTGGTCGGCGCGTTTGCCATGCGCGCGGCGGGCTGCGTGGTCAACGACATGTGGGACCGCGATCTGGACCGCAAGGTGACCCGCACCGCCGGCCGGCCGCTGGCATCGGGCGCGCTGGGTTTGCACCATGCGTTCGGCTTTCTGGCGCTGCTGCTGCTGGCCGGGCTGGCGGTGCTGTTGCAACTGAACACGCTCGCGCGCGGGCTGGGGGTTGGCTCGCTGCTGCTGGTGGTGACCTATCCGCTGGCCAAGCGGGTGACCTGGTGGCCGCAACTGATGCTCGGCTTCACCTTCGGCTGGGGCGCGCCGATGGGCTATGCCGCCGCGGCCGGCCGGCTGGATGCGGCAGCCCTGGCGCTGTATGCCGCCGCGATCGTGTGGATTCTCGGCTATGACACGATTTACGCGCATCAGGACCGCGAAGATGACGCGCTGGTCGGGGTGCGTTCCACCGCGCGGCTGTTCGTGGCGCAGACCAGGCCGTTTCTGGCCGCCTGCTATGGGTTGACCCTGCTGCTGCTGGTGCTGTGCGGGCTGCTGGCCGGGCTGGGCGGGCTGTTCTATCTGGCTTTGGCGCTGCCGGCGGTGCTGCTGGGCTGGCAGGTTGTGCGCATCGACATCGACGATCCCGCTTTGTGCGGGCGCTTGTTTCAGCTGAACCGGGAGGTTGGGCTGGCAATCGCGCTGGCCGTGCTGTTGGGCTGGTGGTGAGGGATAAGGTGGCTTTTTTGCGCGCGCATACTGCGATCGACCGCCCGGCGCTGGTGCCGGAGATCGCGCTGCATCTGGCCACCGAAATCACCCCGATCTGGCAGGCGACCGAAACCTGGCTGGCGGAAAACAACATCGCGCCGCCGTTCTGGGCTTTCGCCTGGCCGGGCAGCCAGGCGCTGGCGCGGTATGTGTTGGACGACCCGGAGAAAGTTGCCGGGCGGCGGGTGCTGGATTTCGCCGCCGGCGGCGGGCTGGCGGCGATCGCCTGCATGCAGGCTGGCGCGGCATCGGCCGAGGCGGCGGAGATCGACGCCCTCGCGCGCGTGGCGATCGGGCTGAATGCGGCGCTAAACCGGGTGTCGGTGGCGGCGCCGGACGGCGATATCGTCGGCAGCGCCTGCCGCTGGGACCTGATCTTGTGTGGCGATGTCTGCTACGAGGCGCCGATGACATCCCATATCATGCCCTGGCTGCGCCGCATGGCCGGCGATGCCGAAGTCTGGATCGCCGACCCCGGCCGCGCCTATCTGCCGAAGGCCGGGCTGCACCGGTTCGCCGAGTATCTGGTGCCGACCAGCACGGAGCTGGAGGACCGCATTGCGCGGACGGTTGGGCTGTACCGGCTGGCGCCGGCATGAACATCACCCTGCTGGCCTTCGCCCGCCATCTCGCGTTCAGTGCCGGCATGGCGCTGGTATCGGCGATCATGGTGCGGGCGATGATTTCGGCGCGCATGATGGACCAGCCCGACCCGCGCAAGCTGCACACCACGCCGATCCCGCGCGGCGGCGGGCTGGGGGTGGTGGTAGCGTTCATGCTCGGGGTTTCCGTGCTGTACGGGTTCGCATCGTTCTCCCGCCTGGGGGAAGCGTATTTCCGCGGCGTGATCCTGGCCTCCGCCACCATCGCCATCGTGTCGTTCCTGGATGACATCTGGGACTGGCCGTTCGTGGTCAAGCTGGCGGCGCAAGTGCTGGCTGCAGCCCTTGCGGTTGGCAGCGGGCTTTATGTGAGCGTTTATCATTTGCCGTGGCTCGGCAGCTACGATCTCGGCGCCTGGGGCATGGTGGCGACCGGCGTGTGGCTGGTGTTCGCCACCAATGCGATGAACTTCCTGGACGGCATGAACGGGCTGGTGGCCGGCACGGCGCTGGTGGCGTCGCTGTTTCTGGCGCTGATCGCGGCCAGCCAGGATGGCTGGTTCGTGTATTTCGCCAGCCTGCTGCTGGCGGCCGGGCTGGTCGGGTTTCTGCCGTTCAATTTTCCGCGGGCGCGGATATTCCTGGGCGATGTCGGCAGCCAGTTCTGCGGCTTCGTGCTGGCGGTGCTCGGCGTGGCGGCGGCGCGGTTCGAGCAGGTTGAGATGAGTTTTCTGCTGGTGCCGATGCTGCTGTCCGGCATTCTCTACGATGCCGGTTTCACCCTGGTGCGGCGTTGTTTGGCCGGCAATAATCCGGCGCAGGCGCATCGCGGGCATTTGTATCAGCTTGCCCAGCGGACCGGGATGGATGTGCGCCATATCGCCATGCTGCATTGGGGGTTTGCCGCGCTTGGCGGGCTGGTGGCGCTGGCGTTCATCCGGGTGCCGGGCGTTGGCAAGCCGGCGTTGCTGGTTGCCCTGCTGCTGCCACAACTTGGCTGGACGCTGCTGGTGCTGCACCGTGCCCGCCGCGCCGCGATCGGGGCGTGGTAGCTTTACCTGAACGGAGGCCATCGATGTTGTTTCGTCCCGCGTTTGCTGTTTTTCTGCTGCTGGCGGCCCCGGCTTTTGCCCAATCTGGCACCCAGTCGGGGCCGCCGCGCAGCGCCTCCACCAAGCCGGCCAACGACCCGACGTTTCGGCTGATCAACGCCGGCGACAAGGCGGTGACCGAAGTGTTCGCCACCCCGGCCGGGCGCAGCAACTGGGGCAAGAATCGGCTCGACAAGGGCACCCTGCCGGCGCAGGGCGCGCATGTGTTCACGCTGCCGCGCGACGGCAACTGCATTTACGATCTGAAAGTGGTGTTCATCGACGGCAAGTCTCGCCAGCGCAAGGCGGTCAATTTGTGCAAATTGTCCGATCTGCCGGTGAAATAGGTGCGGCAATAGCCGGCATTCCCATCAGCACGGCAGACGCTATGCTGGGTGCATGAACGTCCGAGAAGCAAAACCATGAGTGCCACGGCGGCCGGCCTGCGGGGGCGCAACTATGCCCGCAACTACTGGCCCTTCCTGCTGCCGGCCGGGGTGGTGGTGCTGTCGGTGATCATCTTCCCCTGGCTGTTCACGCTCTATATGTCGCTGCACGAATTCAAGGTCGGCGGCGACTTCGCCTTCATCGGGTTCGACAATTACGTCCGCCTGGCGACCGACGAGCGGTTTTTATGGTCGGTGGTGCGGACCTTGTATTTCACCGTGCTGGCGGTGGCCTTTCCGGTTGGGCTGGGGATTGCCGCGGCGGTGGTGTTCGCCCGCAAGTTCCCGCTGCGTGGGCTGGCGCGGACGATTTTCATCATGCCGATGATGGCGACCCCGGTGGCGGTGGCGCTGGTGTGGACGATGATGTTCCACCCGCAGCTCGGCGTGCTGAATTATCTGCTGACCTCGGTCGGGCTGCCGCCGAGCCAGTGGAGTTATGACAGCGTTTCGGTGATCCCGACGTTGGTGATGGTGGAAACCTGGCAATGGACGCCGCTGGTAATGCTGATCGTGCTCGGCGGCCTCGCCAGCCTGCCGGCCGATCCGTACGAGGCCGCGCGGCTGGACGGCGCGAGTGGGTGGGACATGTTCCGCCATATCACCGTGCCACTGGTCTGGCCGCACATCGTCGTTGCCACCGTGATCCGCACCATCGACGCGCTAAAAGCCTTCGACACCATCTTCGTTATTTCCGGTGGCGGGCCGGGCACATCGAGCGAGACGATGAACCTGTTTCTGTATTTGCAAGCGTTTTCGTTCTACAACATGGGCTATGCGGCGGCGGTGACGGTGGTGTTTTTCGTCATCATCCTGCTGGTCAGCCTGCTGATGTTCAGCGCCCGGCAGCAGAAGCAATGGCAATGACCGGATCGAGCATGCGGGCGGCCGCCCGAAGCGGGCGCCGGGGGCGCGTGCTGGGCAATATCGGCTTCGGGCTGGCGGTGTTCGCGCTGATTTCCCCGGCCATTCTGTTCTTCCTGTGGATGCTGTCGCTGTCGCTGAAATCCGAAATCGACAACATGGCCTTTCCGCCGGTGTTCCTTCCTTGGCCGCCGACGCTGGACAATTTCGTCGATGTGTTCGCCAAGAATGATTTTCTGACCTACACGCTGAATTCCATCTTCGTCTCGTTCGGCGCCACCGGGCTGGCGCTGCTGCTGGGCGTGCCGGCCGGCTTCGGCATCGCCAAGGCGCAGGCCTCGAAGGCGGCCGCGGTGATCATGATCGCTCGGGTGACGCCTGGTCTGTCCTACCTGATCCCGCTGTTTCTGATCTTTCAGTGGCTCGACATGGGGCGCAGCCTGTGGCCGCTCCTGATTACCCATCTGGTGATCACGGTGCCGATCGTGGTCTGGGTGATGATCGGGTTTTTCGAGGGCCTGCCGCACGAGCTGGAAGAAGCCGCTTTGGTGGATGGCTGCACCATCTGGCAGGCGTTTTTGTATGTCGCGATGCCGCTCGCCCGGCCCGGCATCGTGGTGGCGATGATCCTGGCGTTCATTTTCAGTTGGAATAATTTTGTGTTCGGGGTGGTGCTGGCCGGGCGCGAAACCCGGACCTTGCCGGTGGCGGTTTATAACGTGATCAGCTTCGAGCAGATCAGTTGGGGGCCGCTGGCCGCCGCCGCCTTGCTGGTGACCGCGCCGGTGCTGCTGCTGACGCTTCTCATGCAGAAGGAAATCGTGCATGGGCTGACGGCAGGTGGCGTGAAAGGCGGCTAATGGCGTTGTATCTGGTAACGGGCGGGGCGGGCTTCATCGGCTCGCATCTGGCCGACGCGCTGCTGGCAGGCGGGCACCGGGTGCGGGTGCTCGATGATTTTTCCACTGGCAAGGCGGCAAACCTCGACCCGGGCTGCGAGGTTCTGCGTGGGGATGCCGCCGATCCGGCGATTGTTGCGCAGGCATTCGCGGGCGTTGCCGGGGTGTTTCATCTGGCCGCCATTGCATCGGTGCAGCGCGGCAACGAGGCGTGGCTGGAAACCCACCGCGCCAACCAGACCGCCACCGTCGCCATCCTCGATGCCGCCCGCGCCGCCGGCCGGGTGCCGGTGGTGTTTGCCTCCTCGGCGGCGATTTACGGCGATACCGGCGATAGCGTCGCCAGCGAGGATTTGCGCCCGGCGCCGCAGACCGCTTATGGCGCCGACAAGCTCGGCTCCGAACTGCATGCCGCGATCGGCTTTACCGTCCATGGCGTGCCGAGCATCGGGCTGCGGTTTTTCAATGTCTATGGGCCGCGGCAGGACCC